>CAZRYI010000049.1:0-10198 GCA_964604255.1 uncultured Nitrospirota bacterium | reverse complement strand
TCTATTTTGCTGAGCGAATGGGACGCCTGAAGCGGGCCAATATTCCGGTTTTCATTGTCAGCGGCAACCATGACTTCGCCAGCCCCATAACAAAGACCATGCCACTTCCTGATAACGTCAAGGTATTTTCGTCTACTCGGGCAAGTTCAGTCATTTTAGAAGACTTAGGCGTCGTCATTCATGGCCGAAGTTATCCTGCTCGCGCCGTCACCGACAACTTAGCCCGTAATTATCCGCAGCACCAGACAAATTATTTCAACATCGGGCTGCTTCACACAGCCCTGAATGGCCGAACAGGACACGAGCCTTACGCACCCTGCTCACTCGAAGATCTTCGCGCTAAAGCTTACGACTACTGGGCACTTGGACATATTCACCAGCGAGAAGTGGTTTCAAAAGACCCCCGGGTTCTCTTCCCCGGTAATATCCAGGGTCGTCATATTCGTGAACAAGGCAGCAAAGGTGCCAGCCTGGTTAGGGTTGAAGCGGGTGTAATTACAGACCTTCAACACATTGCCTTTGATGTACTGCGTTGGCAGCTCTGCCGGGTTGAGCTTTCCGAGTGTGCCACCATTTCTGCCGTTCACGCGTCGATTCGAACCTCAATCGAAGCAGCACAGCAGGATGCAGAGGGGCGTACCCTGGCGATTCGCCTTGTGCTTGAGGGTCAATGTCCGATTCATGAACAGCTATTGCAGCAGCAATCTCAATTGTCGGAAGACTGCCGCATTTCACTTGCAGGCTATGGAAATATCTGGCTCGAAAAGATCCAATTCAAAACCACTCGACAGCATTCATTGGAAGAAATACTCGGAAAAGAAACACCCCTGACCGACTTGCTCTCCACTATCAATCATTTGGATATAAAAAACGATTCTCTCTTTCAGCAAATACCAGCACTCGCCGACTTAAAAAACAGACTTCCACCAGAATTATTGGATGACAAAGAACTCTTTTTTTCGGGACATTCTGATTCACTGGAAGACCTCCGCCAGGAAGTCAGAGAATTGCTCATTGCAAAACTGATCCAACAGGGAGAAAGTGAATGAGGATCAAGCGGCTCGACTTAAAAGCCTTCGGTCCCTTCACGGATCAAACACTCATATTTCACTCAAAAGATCCCGGCCTGCATATTATCTTCGGTCGTAACGAGGCGGGCAAAAGCAGCTCACTCAGAGGACTGAAGGCCCTGCTCTACGGATTTCCGAAACAAACTTCAGACAACCACATTCACGCCAATGCCCAGCTCCTTGTCGGTGGCCTGCTTGAGAGAGATAGCGGTGAAACGCTAGATTTTCTGCGTCGGAAAAAAAATATTGCAGCCCTGCGTGACCCCGATGACAATCCCATTGCAGACAATGCCCTCTCCACTTTTTTACCCGGAACCGATGCAGGCATTTTTGAATCACTCTATGCCATTGACCACGAAGTCCTGGTACAGGGCGGAAAAGCACTGCTCGCCCAAAAAGGAGACCTTGGACAAAGTCTTTTTGCAGCAGGCACGGGGATCTTGTCTCTTCGACGCATTCTTGAGGAATTCAATACAGAAGCCAAACAACTGTTTAGCCCTCAAGCCTCAACAAAACCCTTAAATAAAGCCCTGAACCAATACAAAACACTTAAAAAGTTGGTCAAAACAAGCAGTCTCTCAAGTCGAGACTGGCAAGATCACCGAAATCGTCTCAAAAAAACTGAATCCTTGCGCACAGCATTACAAAAGAAACGCAGTGAACAATCTCTTGAATTGAGACGATTAACGCGTTTAAAGCAGGCCATCCCTCAGCTTAAACATCGCGAAAGCCTTCAAAAATCCTTGAGCACTTTAGGCAAGGTGCGTATTTTGCCGGAAGATTTTTCAGAGCACGTGCAGAAGCTTAAACAAAAACAATCCGAAACAATACGGCAAAATAACCGCGCAAACCTTCGTTTAGAATCGCGTCAAAAAGAGCATAAAACCATTCATCTAAACCAAGGTTTACTGGATCAAACGCCCTTGCTCCCATCCTTGGAACGCCTGGGAGCATATAAAAAAGGAATGCAGGATAAACCCCGACTGGATGCTGCTTACAATGCCTGCCAAAGTGAAGCCAGAGAATGTCTCCGGCGGGTTCAACCTGATTTAGGCCTTGAAGCGGTCGAGGATTTACGTCCAGTTTTACACAGAAAAAAAAGGGTGCAAACATTAAGCAATAGTTATGAAGCCCTTAATCTACAGGTCTCTGCCAGCCAAAAGAATCTTCAGAAAAACCTTCGGGAACAAGCACAAACCGAACAAGCCCTGCGCCAGCTAGCGCCGGAAAAAGAGATTTCTCCACTTGCACAATCGTTCAAACTTGCAATGCGAGCAGGTGAGTTGGATGAACAAATCAGGATCAACCACGAAGCAGTTGAAATCGAAAAAAAACAATGCTCGGACACATTTAAACGAATTGATCTTTTTTACGGAGCACACAAAGACCTCCGTACTTTGTCTCTGCCCCTGCCAGAAACGATCAAAGGCTTTGAAGCTCATTTTGATGAACTGAACAAAACACAAATGGCGCTCAATCTTGTAGATCAGGAATGCAAAACAAAGCTGGGCCGGCTCACTGAAAGGCTTCAAAAAATGTCCGATTCAGGAGAAATCCCAACAGAGTCCGAACTGGCTGCACAGCGTGAAAAACGGCAGCAGGGCTGGCAGTTAGTCCAACGTGCCTGGTTAAAAAAAGAAGACATTCAAAGCGAAGCAATGCAATACGATCCATCTTGCAGTCTGTCAGAAGCCTTTGAAAAACAAATCCACTCAGCAGACCAGCTTGCCGACAGACTCAGATCCGAAGCAGATCGTGTCGCCCGTTTCGCCGAACTAAAAGCCGAATCACAACGCTTTGAAAAAAAATTAGAAACAAACAAAATTGAAACAATCAGACTTCAGGAAAACCTTCACAGCGCTGAAGAAAACTGGCGCAGGTTATGGGTGAAAAATGGGATTCATCCACTCACACCAAAAGAAATGCTGACTTGGCTAGAACAAATTGATCGCTTGCGTACCAGGATCGATGCACTTGAAAAAAATGAACGCTTTCTTCAGTCGCAAAAAATACACAGAGAAAAACTATCCCAGGCTTTACGCAGCAATTTAAATCAGTTGACCACACAGACGATTTCACTCAATGAATTGCTCGCGCCACTCATTCTAAGTGCCGAATCGGTTTTGGATGACATGCGGCGCAATCATCAACAGCGGAAACAGCTTGAGGAGAAAAAAGCCACACTGAAAAAAGACCAGGCTGAATACGAAGATGCACAAATCAATGCAACAAAGGCCTTACAACACTGGCAATCTCAGTGGCAAGTCGCATTGGAAGAGCTGCAACTTGGAGAGGATCTCTCTCCGGCAGAGGCTTCAGACATTCTGGAATCCCTGCAAACCTGCTTCGACAAACTCAAGCAAGCGGGAGACTTCGCCTCACGGATCAAAGGCATTGACCGAGATGCCAGTGACTACGAGCTGGAGGTCAAAACCCTGCTCAAAAATATCGCACCTGACTTACTCAATCAATCCATCGCATCTGCCGTGGTTCAACTCCACAACATGCAGGAAAAGGCAAAACAGGCCCTTGTTCTGAGACAGAAAATTCAGATTGAAATCGCAGAAATAACAGAAAGTATCTTGCTCTTTGAGAGTGAACTGAAGGGTTTTGAACTCCAGATGCAGCAATACATTCAAGAGGCCGATTGTGAAAATGCAGCGGGTCTGAATGAAGCGATTTTGAAATCAAAAGACTGCATCCGTTTTCGCGACAAGCTGAGTGAAGTCGAAGACAACTTGTCACTTCTTTCAGAAGGCGAGCCCCTAGCCACCATCATTGCCCAGGCGGAGTCCATTCAGGCAGAAACCCTACCGGGTAAAATCACCGCCATCACAGAGGAACTAGCAGAAACACTGGAACCGGAAATACTTCGGCTTTCCGAGGTGATCGGTGACGAGCGCTTAACATTCAGGCAGATGGATGGTAGTTCAGACGCCGCGGAAACAGCAGCATCTGCCCAACAGGTTCTGGCTCGCATTGCTCGTATGGCAAACGAGTATGTCCGCCTCAAACTCGCATCCACTTTGCTGCACGAAGCCATTGAACGCTATCGCAGCGCACACCAAGACCCCTTGTTAAAGCTGGCATCATCCTATTTTTCAAGGCTCACCATGGCCTCTTTTTCAGAAATCCGCAGCGACCTGGATGACAAGGGTGTGGCCATCCTCATCGGTCTGCGTCCTGATGGTACACGCCTACCAGTTGAAGCTATGAGCACCGGCACACGGGATCAGCTCTATCTGGCTTTACGTTTATCCATTGTGCAGAGTCGCCTGAAATCAAACGAAGCCATCCCCTTTATTGTTGACGACATCCTGATCAATTTCGACGATGATCGCTCACGCGCCACACTCGGAGCCTTGGCCGATCTGGCACAAAAGAACCAGGTCATTCTCTTTACGCACCATCAACAAATCGTCAATGATGCCGTAAAAGTAAAGGGTTTAGGAGGCATTTACCTTCATGAGCTTGCTGCTGTACCTCAGTAATGCAACAAGGGTAGTATCAACAGATCGTTATGTGATCTAAGATAAATTGAAACCTTCGAGGCATTCTGAGTGGCAGAGCACAATAAATTGAATCGTATTATTTCTAAAAGCACCGCAGAATTGATCGGCACTTTCGCCCTGGTTTTATTCGGCTGCGGGGCAATTATTTTGCATTCCGAATCCCCAAGTAGTTTGCATGCAACTGCCATCCCCATGGTTTTCGGCTTGGTCATTGCCACAATGATCTATGCCACCGGACATATCAGCGGCGCGCATTTCAATCCCGCCGTCACCATCGCTTTTGCCGCAACAAAAAAGTTCCCTTGGAAAGAAGTCCCCATCTATATTGCTGCCCAGCTTGCAGGTGCACTCTTAGGTGCAGTGGTGCTGTCCTTTCTTTTCCCGGAAGCTGCAAATCTCGGTAGCACCATTCCTAAAGTCAGCACGCATATTGCCTTTGTCTGGGAGTTTCTACTCACCTTCTTTTTAATGTTTGTCATCATCGCCGTCGCCACAGATGCCCGAGCCGTCGGAACAATGGCAGGCATTGCAATCGGAGGCGTCGTAGCATTGGATGCCTTTGTGGGAGGGCCGCTCACGGGCGCTTCCATGAACCCCGCCAGATCCATCGGCCCGGCAGTCATCGAAGGTAATTTTGAGGGACTGTGGATTTACCTCATCGCCCCTGTGCTGGGTGCCGTCGCCGCCGCAATGATTTACGAAAAAATAAAATGCCTACCCGCCTCCGAAGATCAAGACGCCAAGGGCTGCTGTTAGGGCTTTGGTTTGAGTAGGGTGCTCAGTTTGAGTAGTAAATCTCTTGGAGCGAATAAATTGAATATAAAAATGTTTGCTTTATTTACAATTACAGCACTTGCAGAAATTGTAGGTTGTTATTTGCCGTTACTATGGCTTAAGCAAGGGTATTCAATCTGGCTACTAATCCCTGCGGCTTTAAGCTTAGTACTTTTTGTCTGGTTGCTTACGCTGCATCCCCAAGCGGCCGGACGTGTTTATGCAGCATATGGTGGGGTTTATATCAGCACTGCATTATTATGGCTGTGGGCAATTGAATCAATTCGACCAACAACAACTGATCTGCTTGGCGCAGGTGTATGTTTAGTGGGTGTGGCAATTATTATGTTTGGCCCACGCTATGTATAATACAAAGCTCATTATTAACTATAGCGGGGTTGATTGCTAAAAATTGCCTAACAAGGTTGATCGAAGCTGCAAATTCCCAGTTACCAACGACGTTATGTGAAAAGGGTGAACGATATCAGACTCTTTAAACGGATTCTTATCCTTATAAGTCTTATATTGCAGCAGAGCTTTGCTCCCCTGTATCCCCGCTTACGCGGGAATGACACAACGCTATGGTCGCGTGTTTTTGGTCAAATGGGTGAAAGTCGTGTGCGGCTCAATTCTCAGCCGGCTTCATACTTAAAACCGTCCCTATCTTAATCTCATGACCTGCGGCATATTCAAGCGGGGTCATTTTTCGTTTGCCTTCGGCTTGCAGGTAGGTAATCCAGAGTGTGCCTTGTCCTGTGGCAACTTCGAGGCCCTGCTCTGAAAGCCCTAGGATTTCTCCGGGTTTGTCCTGTAATCCCGCTTTTTGACCCGGTTTCATGGAAACGAGTTTCCAGCGGGTCGTACCGTAATAGGTTGTCAGACCGGGCCAGGGATATAGCCCTCGCCAAAGATTATAAATCACCCCGGCATCCGCCTGCCAAGAGAATTTGCCCATCTCTTTTTTGAGTAGCGGGGCGGCGCTTGCTTCTGCATCGTTCTGGCATTGGGCTTTCAGTAAACCTTCTTTGAGTTTTTGCACTGTTTCAATCAACAAAGCGGCACCAACTTCAGCCAATTTTGGGGTGAGCATTTCCGCCGTTTCGTCCGGGTGGATCGGAACGACTTTTTTCAGGAGGATAGGGCCGGTGTCCATACCCACATCCATTTGCATGGTTGTCACACCGGTTTCACTTTCCCCTTGAATAATCGCCCACTGAATCGGACCTGCCCCGCGATATTTCGGCAGCAGGGAGCTGTGCACATTGATGCAGCCCTGTTTCGGAATCGCCAGCACATTAGCAGGCAGAATCTGCCCGAAGGCAACAACAACAATGAGATCAGGCGCCAACTGGGATAGTTCGGTGATTAAATCGGGAGACTTTCTCAGGCGCTCCGGTTGAAAAATAGGAATGTCCATCGCCAGCGCAGCGGTTTTAACCGCCGGAGGTGTCAAGATGCCCTTGCGTCCCTTGGGTCGGTCGGGCTGTGTCACAACAGCAATCACATCTTCAGATTGAGCAAGGGCCTCAAAAGAGGGCAGCGCAAATTCCGGCGTACCCATAAAGATGATGCGAAGTTTATTTTTGCCGGGTTTATGGGGGATAGTTTCAAAAGACATTTTATTTTAAAGCGGCTTTTCTTTGTTGTTTTTTGAACTTTCGCATAAACATGCCTCGTTTGAGGCTGCTGATGCGACTGAGCATCAACACGCCGTTTAAATGATCGATTTCATGCTGGATGAGTCTTGCACATAAACCTTCTCGCTCGATTCGTACTTGTTTGCCCTCACGATCAAGCCCTTTAACCTGGATGCGATAGGCACGTTTGACCTTTTCAAAATAACCTGGAATAGACAGGCAGCCTTCATCAGCGACTTTTGAACCTTCTGTCTCAATGATTTCCGGGTTCAAGAGGATGACGGGGCCGTCTTCTTTTTGTGAAACTTCTTCGGAATGGCTGAGGTCATAGATAAAAAAGGCGCGCAAATCGCCCACCTGGGGTGCAGCCAAACCCAAACCTTCTACGGAGTAGAGGGTTTCCATCATGCGATCAATCTGTTCTTGCAGCGCACCATCAATTTCAGTCACTACGGTCGATTTTTCAGTAAGACCTGCTTCCGGGTATTCTAAAATTTCTAACAAGGACTTCCATGCTCCACTTTTGTTGACGGCAAGTATACTCCGCCCTCTGTTTTCTACTCAAGCCGCCACAAAGCCCGAAATCAACTGCAACAGGGTGTCATGTTGCCCAATCACTTCTGTGCTTTGTCGAATCTGACTTTCCCTGTCGCCACTCGTTTCAAAATAGGACAGCGGCCCGATGACAGGCACACTGCATCGCTCTGCCAGGATGATCCGGTTCGTTTCTTCGGATGATCCGGGCTGAGACGGCGTACTGCAATTCAGCACGACCCCTAAAAAAGTGATGCCTCGACTTTGGCCGTAGCGCAGACTTAACAGTGTGTGATTGAGCGTCCCGAGTCCGCTTCGTGCCACCAGCAAAACCGGCAACTTCAAAAGACAAATCAGATCAATCAGTGCATGTTTGGCGGTCAGCGGCACCATCAAGCCGCCCATGCCTTCGACAATCATGAAGCGATGTAAGTCTGCCAAGCTTTGGTAGTTTGCTACAATTTTTTGCAAATCGATCACTTCTGCATTTTCCTGAAGGGTGAGGGCGTAGGGTGACAGCGGTGTCTCAAAACGGTAGGGCGTGATTTGATTGATTGGATCTGAAACACGCGCCGCTGCTTTGAGGTAGGTGCCATCTGCCGGAATCAGGGCATCGCCTTCTCTGCGACAACCGCTTTCTATCGGCTTCATCACACCACAGTCGATGCCTTTTTCTACGAGATGTCTGGCGATTGCGCCAGTCATGATGGTTTTGCCCACGCCGGTATCGGTTCCGGTGATAAAAATACCTTTTGCTTTCGTCAGTTGATCCATCAAACGATCCTGCTATCGAGATTAAAGGTTTGTCCCGAAACATGTTTCATTTCTGAGAGATAACAAATAAATTGCGCGACTTCTTCCAGTGTTGAATGATGGCCCAGAACATTTTCCGAGATGATTTTTTCGGCGCGGCTGGCCTTGAGTCCCTGCGTCATAGCAGTTGGCAGAAAACCCGGACAGATGGCATTGACCTGAATACCACTGGCTCCCCATTCCCTGGCGGCCGTTTGTGTCAAGGCAATCAGTCCCATTTTTGAAGCGGCATAGGATGCCTGGGCGATACGTCCGCTTCGTGCTGCCCCGGAAGCAATATTAATGATATGCCCACTTCCCCCAGCTTGCATCATTGCGGCAGCTTCGCGCATACAATGGAAGGCCGCTGATAGATTCAGGGCGATGACTTCATCCCAATCCTCCTCCCTCATGCTTTTCAAAAGACTGTCTATTTTTATGCCCGCGTTGTTAATCAAAAGATCGATTCCCTGCCAGCGATCTTCAAGCTCCCGAAATAGCGTATGCGTTTGGGATGGCACTTTGAGGTCGGCGACAAAGAGCAGGGCTTCGCAAGAACCACTTTGAAGTACTTCAACCTGCTTTTGTCCCTGTTTGTGATTTTGATAAGTATGCACTGCGATACGGCAAGACGATTTTGCAAACGCACTACAGAGGGCCTGCCCCAAACCACCGGTCGCGCCCGTAATCAAAATACGCCGCATCTAGATCACTCCGAGTTGCTGGCCAATTGCCGAAAGTTGCGCAATCAGTCGGTTAATTTGTATTTTTGTATGGCTCGCCATGAGCGTAATACGAAGACGGGCGCTGCCTTCAGGAACCGTTGGAGGCCGAATGGCTGAGACATAAATCCCTTTTTCGAGCAGGGCTTTAGAAAAGGCCATTGCCTTTTCGCTGCTCCCAATCAGAATCGGAAGAATCGGTGTTTCGCTTGCCAAGGTGTTGAATCCCAGTTGCTGAAGTTTGTCGGCTAAATAACGCCTGTTTTCCCAAAGTCGCTCTCTTAATTCGGGTTCTTTTTCAAGGATTGAAAGGGCAGTAAGTGCCGTCGCTAAAACACTGGGCGGCAGGGCGGTCGTATAAATAAAAGGTCGCGATGTGTTGATAAAGATGTCTCTCAGGCATTGATCCCCGGCAATGAAACCGCCAAAACCACCCAGGGCTTTGCTGAGTGTGCCCATCTGAATCAATCGTTTGCTCGAAATTTGAAAATGATCTGCCGTACCGCCGCCATGTGTACCAAGCACACCGGTCGCATGGGCATCGTCCAGATAGACCCTTGCGTCGTAGCGCTCTGCAAGATCAATCAAAGCGGGAAGCGGTGCGATATCGCCATCCATACTGAAAATACCATCACTCACGATCAAAGTATTTTGGCCGCTTTTACGACCGGCCAGCAGTTTTTGAAGTTGCACCATGTCTTTGTGGCGATAGATGCGAAAACTCGCGCCGGAAAGACGGCAGGCATCAATCAGGCTGGCATGGTTAAGTCGGTCGCCTAAAATCAGATCGCCCTTTTTCACCAAGCTGCCGATGGCACCAATATTGGCAGTGTAACCCGAATTAAAAATAAGGGCTGATTCGGTCGATTTCAGCTTCGCAAGTTTTTCTTCCACTTGTTTAAACAGCGTGAGATTGCCAGAAATAAGACGGGATGCGCCCGTGCCGACCCCCCAGGTTTCAATGGCTGCAATCGCCGCTTTTTTAAGTTTCGGGTGATTTGCCAAACCAAGGTAGTTATTGGAGCAAAAGAGCAGAACATCTTTTCCATTTAAGGTCACAGAACTTGATGTTTCTGATTCAATCGGAACGAGTGTTCGCAGCAGATGCGCTTCGTCAAGCCCTTTGAGTTTTTCTTTGTATGGATTCATCGACTGTT
>CAZRYI010000048.1:0-10249 GCA_964604255.1 uncultured Nitrospirota bacterium | reverse complement strand
CTTCAATCTGCTCATCCCGGTGGGTATTCTGGCTTTATTGTCACTGGCATTGGGATTTGGTGCGGCGTCCGTCATTGATCTCACTCAGGCTGCTGCTGAGCAACTTTTTGCTCCAGAGCAATATATTACCGCTGTATTAGGACCTCAGTGATGACTTCTTTTATGTTCCATAACATCATCTTAGCTGTTATCTGGTGTTTTCTTCAGGAAAAGCTCACGCTGGTTGAGTTTGGCTTGGGGTTTTTGTATGGCTACGGCATTCTCTATGCCTTAAGGACGGTGCTGGATGATAAAAAAAATGAGTGCCAAGTCCTAAAATATCAGGATTATTTTGCATTAAGTGCCAAGACCTTTCGGTATTTCTTCATCTTTCTTAGAGAACTGATTGTGGCGAATCTGGATGTCGTCAAAATTGTTCTCTCTCCAAAACTGACCATGACACCCGGCATTATTGCCTACAAAATGGATGTCCATACGGATGCGGGCATTACCCTTTTAGCGAATTCAATCACACTTACACCGGGTACACTTAGTGTCGATCTTTCAGAAGATAGAAAAACACTTTATATTCATGCTCTGCACATCGAAGATGCGGACGCACTCGAAACATCAATACGCAATTCGCTTGAAAAATATTCAAAGGAGATTCTAGGTTGATCGTCCTTGTTGCTGATATCGCCTTCATCTTTTTGGCCATTTCACTCTTGTTTTGTTTTTATCGCTTGATTGTTGGGCCAAGCCTACCAGATCGTGTCGTCGCCATAGACACCATCACAACGGTTACCATTGCCATGATTGCTGTGTATTGCATACAAGAAAGTACGGCTGTCTTTTATGATGCCATCCTGGTTTTATCGATTCTGGGTTTTGTCGGGACAGTGGCGATGGCAAAATTTTTGGCGAAAGGAGACAATATCTTTGAACAGTGATCTATTCACCGTAGTCTTCCTGGTTGCCGGACTCTTTTTCCTCCTTGTCGGTTGTTTTGGCCTGTATCGAATGCCCGATCTTTTTTGCCGGATGCACGCAACGAGCAAGGCGACAACGATGGGTCTTGTTTTGATTCTCATTGCCACCTTTATCCATCTGGGGTTTTCTACCGTCGGCCTTAAAGCTATCCTGGCAATCGTCTTTGCCTTTCTCACCGCGCCAGTCGGCGCACATCTTATTGCAAGAGCAGCCTATCAGCGAGGCGTCAAACTGCATGATCGCTCAATTGCAGATGCGCTTCACGCCCTATATCCCAATAAAGACCAGACAGACTGTCATCGCGACAAAGATTAAAAAACAATATCCAGTTTACGGTTGACAGTTGATAGCGAAAAATAAAAGACTCTGTCCGTGTTTTGTTTTGCCTCGTTAGAACAATTGATAATAGTGAACCGTAAACCACAGATCAAATATTGATGAACCCATCCGATAAAATTATTGAAGCGCTGCGCCCGCTCCATACAGAAAAATATAACGAAATCCGTCTCATGCATGAAAATGGGGCCAGAGGTCTTCAGGTGGTCAGGGCGCTTTCTGATCTGGCGGATCGGATTCTCTTAAAAGGCTTTCATCTGATTGATCCCCTGTTATCCCGGCAATGGGACGGTGCATTGATTGCCATTGGCGGTTATGGCCGTCAACAGCTTTCACCGGCTTCTGACATTGATTTGATGTTTTTATTTACGGATGCCGAATCCGAAGAATCAAAGGCTGCTTCTTCAGAATTGTTACGGGTTTTATGGGATCTGGGTTACAAGGTGGGTCACAGTGTGAGAACAGTGGATGAGTCCGTTTCTCTGGCGAAGCAAGACAGACTGATTGCCACATCGCTTCTAGAGTCCCGTTTTCTTCATGGTGACCGTAATATTTTTAAAACATTTCATACGGCTTTTTTTGAAAAAGTGATCGACAGGCAATTAGTCGAGATGCTGAACTATTTGAAAAAAGCGAGGGAGGAAAGCCGACAGGAATTCGGTGCAACGCCTTATCTGCTTGAGCCGGATATTAAACAAAGCCCCGGTGCTTTGCGTGATATTCATACACTAAAATGGGTTGCTTCTACGCGCTACCGTACCCACCACCTACCACAAATTCACCAATGGGGCCATCTTTCAAATATCGAATATAACAACCTGATTGATGCGCAGGATTTTTTGTGGCGACTGAGAAGTCAGCTTCATTTTATTGCAGGAGGGGTTTCAGATCTCTTGACGATAGAACTGCAAGAAGAGGTCGCCCCGTTTTTTAACTATTCGGATCGACGGGGTTTGATGCATGAATATTACATGCACAGTGAAAGGATATTAGAAATTTCAAAACGCTTTACGCGAGACGCCTTTCCGGTCGGTCGTCGTGAGAAGTGGCGGCGTTCCTGGAAAACGCAACAGATCGCCAAGGGTATTCAGCTTTTTTCTGGTGAAATCTCGCTTCAGTCGCCCAGACCCTTCCAATTTTTAGAAGATGATGAAAACATGATGCGTCTTTTTCTTTTATCAAAGACGCATTCTGCGCGTATCTCCGATCCTATTTTAGAGGTTGTGGCTCAGGTTTCTGAAAGCAAAAAAGATGTGAGCTTGAGTCCGGGCGGATTGGCGCTCTTTAAAACCCTCATGACAGAACCCGGAGGCATAGCAAAAACCATTCGCGTGATGCACCGAGTGAAGCTACTGTGGCGGATTATCCCTCAGTTTTCAAAGATTCACTGTCTGGTTCAAGAAAGCCGATCACATGCTTTTACTGTCGATGAGCACAGCTTTCGTGCCCTGGAATCGGCGGAAGAGATGATCTACGAACCGGGACCGATTCACCTGATCTATGCGGGTATTAAAAGAAAAGACATCCTGCACATTGGCATTTTGCTTCATGATATCGGAAAGGGTGGAAAACAAAATCACAGTGAGGTGGGAGCAAAGGTTGCGGAGCAGATTGCGCGTCACTTGTCTTACAGTGAAGAGGAGCAAAATCGACTGGTCTTCCTCGTTCGTCAGCACTTGAGTTTTTCTCAAGTAGCCCTTTTTCGTGATTTTGAAGACGAACCGGTGCTGCACAAGTTTGTTAAAGAAATTCCCCATATTGACATGCTCCAAAAACTTTACATTCTCACTTGTGCGGATATTCAGGCCACATCTCCCGGCATCTGGACAGAATGGAAAGGGGGTTTGCTCTACAAACTCTACGAAGCCGCTTCCGAATTGCTCTCTGGCAAAGATTTGAGTCCGAAACACAAAAAGGTTGCAGCCATTATTTCAAAAGTAAACCAGGCGGTCGCAGGGAAATATCCCGAGGCATGGATCAGCGAAATACTACCTGCACTCACACCCCGATATTTTTTGATCACTTCTTTTGAGCAGGTTTTGACTGATCTGGCGGCTTTATATCATCTTCAAAGCGATCCCATTCAAATGAAAGCGCGGTTTTTGCCAGATCAGGGTGTGACGGAATACACGCTTTATACTTACGATTGGATTACGGCGGGTCTTTTTTCAAAGATGACTGGCGTACTCGCAGCAAAAGGGCTTCTAATTCTGGGTGCACAGGTCTGCACCCATCCAAACGGTATGATCATTGACACCTTTAAGGTGATTGATCCCGATCACAGGGAAGCGGTTTCCGAGGAGAGAGCCGGGATTATTTCAGAAGTCGTTCAGCAGGTTTTAACGGGAGATGAAACAGTCGAAAACCTTTTTTCAAGGGGGCGGCGTTACGGCAAGAAAAAAAAGGAAGATGCCCGGTCTAAAGAAATTCGGATTGAAATTGACAACTCAAGCTCTCATTCTTTTACCGTCATTGATATCTTCACAAGTGACCACAGGGGGCTTCTGTTTGTGATCGCTAAGACCCTCTTCGACCTAGGGCTATTTGTGCATTCAGCAAAAATTGCCACACGCCTTGAGCAAGTGGTTGACATTTTTTATGTGCTGGGGCCCGATCAAAAAAAGATGACAAACCCGGAGTTGATTCAGAAAGTTAAAGCCCACTTGAGTGAACAGATTCAGTCTCAGCTTTCGGGGACGGGTGCGGGTTTGTGATGAGGGGGGGGACTAATCTTCGGTGTCGAGGGGGCTATGAACCCGATCTTGAACAACCTTGCCTTCAATGAGGTGTTCTCCAATAATCCGGTCAATGTCCGCCTCGCTCAATTTTGAATACCAGGTGTTTTCAGGGTAGACAACCATGTTGGGGCCATGTCCGCATTGTCCTAAGCAGCGCGCAAGAGAAATCCGAACTTTTCTTTTGAGGTTGTTGTGTTGGATGCCCTTTTGAAGGGCCGACAAGTTCTCCTCCGCTCCTTCCAGGACACAGGCTAAACCGGTACAAACGAATAAATGAATGCTCTGCATTTGTAGTGACCCAAATCCAAAAAGCGGGCTTATACCATGCAAAACGCCTGGATGTAAAGAAAATGAAAACCCTTCATGTCGATTTTATGTACGGTTTTGCGGTAGGGGCGTATTGCAATACGCCCCTACATGAAACATTTTATTGGAGAATATTATGAAAGTGTTAGTCACCGGCGGAGCCGGTTATATTGGCAGCCACACCTGTCTTGAGCTGCTGCTTGCGGGATATGAGGTCATCGTTGTGGATAATCTTTCCAATAGTCGGGAAGCGTCTTTGAAGCGGGTTCAGGAAATCACCGGGAAAAAACTTAGCTTTCACAAAATTGATCTTCTGGATGAAGCAGGCTTGGAAAGTGTCTTTCTCAAGTCCTCCATTGATGCCGTGATTCATTTTGCCGGTCTTAAAGCCGTGGGTGAATCCGTTGCCATGCCCCTGCATTATTATCACAACAACGTCACCGGCACACTCAATCTATGTGCCTTGATGCGTAAATATGGGGTTAAAAAGCTGGTCTTCAGTTCCTCTGCAACCGTCTATGGTGATCCGCACACCGTGCCAATTACGGAAGATTTTCCGGTCTCTCCCACCAATCCCTATGGTCGATCTAAGTTGATGGTTGAGGAAATCTGTCGGGATCTTTGTGTGGCCGATGCAAGCTGGCGCATTGCACTTTTGCGTTATTTTAATCCTGTGGGTGCCCATCAAAGTGGCCGGATCGGGGAAGATCCGAATGACATCCCAAATAATCTCTTTCCTTTTATCTCTCAAGTGGCCGTGGGTCGCAGGGCTGAACTTTCTGTTTTTGGTGATGACTATCCCACTCATGATGGGACGGGTGTGCGAGACTACATCCACGTGTTGGATCTTGCCATAGGCCATTTGAAGGCATTGGAACGCCTGGAAGAACATACCGGGGCACTGACTTACAATCTGGGGACGGGTAGGGGATACAGCGTTTTAGAAATTATCAAGGCTTTTGAACGGGCCTCGGGCAAGCAGGTGTGCTATCAAATTGTCCAGCGTCGCCCCGGAGATATTGCCACTTGTTATGCCGATCCCGCTAAGGCCCGGCAGGAACTCAATTGGTCTGCACAAATCACATTAAAACAAATGTGCGAAGATGCCTGGCGTTGGCAGTCAAATAATCCGCTGGGTTATACCGATAATTGACAGTCAGTCTAAAGCCCAGTAGACTTCCGCCTCAAAAGGAACCTTGATGGCATCTAAAAAAAAGCAGATTATTGAAGTTAATCAAAAGGGACTGACCCTTCCCACAGACTTGATTCCCAAGGATGTGTCACGATTTTCGGTTGAAGTCCTGGAGGATGGGCGACTTCTTGTCAGTCCGATTCCGTCTGCTGTGCAAATTTCCCCTGCTTCACAAACCGCTGTTCAAAAACTGGATGAACAGAGCAGCTTGGCATCGGTGATTGACATTCGTCTTGGTCGGAAACGAGCAAAAAAAACTGAAACAAAAAATCAAAAACAAAGTCCTGAAAAAAATCTTCCAAGTGATGAAAAGCCAAGAGATGACTTCTCTCTTGATGACGGTTTTGTGCGGCTTCACCATTTTTCTTCCAGGCTGGAAGCTGAGATGTTCGGGGAGATTTTAAGACAGTCCGAGCTGCCATTCCTGATTCAGTCTGAAGACATCGGTATTTTTGGTCCGAGTGCTGCCCCGGCACCGGGAGGCGCACGTTTAGTGGTGCGGAAAACCGACCTGGCCTACGCAAAGACCTTACTGGCCGGTTTGATCTAAATCTACCCTATATTGCGTTTCATCCCTGCACGAACCACTACCCCTTGATTTTTTGCTTGCACCCTCCCTGACAAGCTGTTATAAAAAACCAAGTAAATCCTCCTCCATGTTTGGATCTGCATGAACACTGAAGTTTCCTACGAAATAAAGCTTGAGGAATTTGAAGGTCCGCTTGAGCTGCTTCTGCATCTGATTAAAAAAAATGAAATCGATATCTATGATATTCCCATCGCGCTGATCACGGAGCAATACAGTGAAGCCATTGGTTTCATGGAGTCTCTCAACCTCTCCATTGCCGGAGAGTTTCTGGTGATGGCAGCGACACTCATCCACATCAAATCAAGAATGCTGTTACCGGTGCTACCCTGCGAAGAAGAGGAGGAAGATCCTCGCAGAGACCTTGTCATCCGTCTATTGGAGCTTCAGCACTACCAGGAAGCCGCAGAACAACTGGAAGACCGGGAAGCGATTTGGCGTGATATTTATAGTCGCGGCCCGGTGGCAACACCTGCTCTCCTGCCGGAGGAAGTGCCGATTGCTGATTTGGGGCTTTATGACCTGCTGAAGGCCCTGAATGACCTACTCGCCAGACGTCCTGAAGCCTCAGTGATGCAGATCACCGCCGAAGTATTGACCGTAAAAGAAAAAATACAGTTTATTCTGGATCGCATTGAAGGCCATGAAAGCCTGCTCTTCGATGAGCTTTTTGAAGCGGGTTTTAGCCGTCACGAAATTGTCGTCACTTTTCTTGCCCTCCTCGAAATCATTCGCCTCGGACTCATCCGTGTGGTGCAAACCGAAAGTTGTGGGCCACTCCGTTTAATCAGAAGCTCCTAAAAGCGGGTAAACTTGGAAGACCATGAATTAAAACCGGTACTTGAAGCCCTGCTTTTTGTTTCCTCCGACCCCATCTCAATTGATCGATTACAGAGCGTTTTAAAAGGTGTTGAGCGTGGCAGGATCAAAAAACTGCTGTTGCAATTAGAAGAAGAGTTCATGCTCTCGAACCGTGGATTTCATCTGGTTCAAATTGCAGGCGGCTATCAGTTTGTGACGCGCAGTGATCTGGCACACTGGATTAAAGAAATGGAGCGGGTTCGCGCGACGGCGAGGTTGTCGAAACCCGGCCTTGAAAGTTTGGCAATTATTGCTTACAAACAGCCGGTGACACGGGGAGAAGTCGAGATGATTCGCGGGGTCGATACTGCCGGTGTGTTAAAGACTCTGCTTGAACGAAAATTAGTGAAGATCGTCGGTCGAAAAGAAGCCCCAGGGAGACCGATGCTTTACGGCACCACACGCACATTTCTAAAATATTTAGGTTTGCCCAGTTTATCTGCCTTGCCAACCCTGAAAGAGTTTTCAGAACTTGCTGACTTAAGTGCAGAGGAAGCACCCCAAGCAGAACTGGTATATGATCCTCAATCGGAATCACCACTCACTCCTACAAACGGGTCTCAGTCCGGCGCTGATCAGGATGAGAGCGATCCTGACCCGGAGCCCATCATTCATGACCGACCGGATCTAGATGCCACCGAGTAAATGACGGCTTCTTTAATTTAGTTACACAGAGCTTGTGTGTACTGAGTCGATGATTGGTTTTAAAATTTCAAAAGAGGCTGGTTTTGTCAGGTAGGAAAGTGGTTTGAGTGCCATCGCTCGCTCTCGTGTCTCTTTGTCTTCAAAACCTGAAAGGAAGATGATTGGGCGTTCGCCTCGACTCAGGATTTGACTGGCAGCTTCAATACCGTCCATCTTTCCCATCAGTTGTATATCCATCAAAATAAGATCGGGCGGATTGATTTCAGCCCAGCGAATGGCATCTTCGCCATTGGTGACGATCTTATATACATTATATCCCCGCTGAATGAGTTCCATTTTAAGGCACATGGCCGTCACGGCATCGTCTTCCGCAAGTAGAATTTTGACTGGATTTTTCATCTAGCATTCCTTTTTGAAGTCTGTAAGTGTCATTTCAATATACCAGAAATATCCATATGATCCAGAGGCGAGGGAGCAAAAGATAACCCTGATATTCAAATCAAGTCCTCTTAATCAAAGTGATGATTAAAACTTGATTTTTTACCCGATTTATTCTTTTCAGGAAAAGCGGGCAATTCCTGACAGATCGTAAATAAATGGTAAGCTATTGGTTGTATTTCCCCCTTTTTATTGGACAGACAGTATGAATCAGATTTTTCGTAAAATAAGCATCCGAAATAAATTAATCATCAGTGGCATTGTTTTGTTGACGCCACTGTTTATTGTTGTGCAAATGCTTATTTCCGAGAAGAATGAAGCGATAAAATTCGGGCAAAAAGAGCTTGTTGGCCTGGAGTATCTTCTACCGATCAGACCCTTATTGGAACATCTTCCTGAACATCGCGGTTTGGTCAAGGGCTACTTGAGTGGAGATGATAATTTTAAAGAAAAGATCGTTCAGAAGCGTGGTCAAATTGATGCCATCATTCAAAAAATCGATGCTGTCGATCTCCTATTGGGAGACACCTTACAAACAACTGAAAAATGGGAATTGTTTGAGAATGACTGGTCTGATCTAAAAACACTTAGCTTCACACTCAGTGCTAACGAAAGCTTCAAACGACATACAGATCTCATTTCCCGCCTCATTGAACTCATTATTCATGCTGGTAATACTTCTAATTTAATTCTTGATCCAGATGTGGATACCTATTATCTGATGGATGCCATTGTCTTAAAGTTACCACGTCTGACAGAACTGGTGGGGCGTTCACGAGGCCTGGGGCTGGGGATCGCGGTACAAAAGCAATTTTCTAAAGCGGATGAAGTGGCAATGCTGCTCTTACACGGAAAAATTGATCAACTGCTCTTTGGCCTTTCGAGTGGTATGCAAACGGCCTTTGAATACACCCCGAAAATCAGAGCGGACTTAGAATCGGTGCTTCAGTCCGGGGTTTCTACCGTTCATCAGTTTCATGCAGCATTTGAATCTTCCATCAAAAGAGAGGAGCGTTTCCTACCTAACCCGATGGTTTATTTTGATACTGGGATCAAGGCAAATCAGAGTCTCTTTGCTGTTTATGATCAAACCCTGCCTGTGCTGCAAGAGCTGCTCAATGCCCGAATTGAACATTTAACCTCGGATCGTAATACTGCATTGATGACGATTCTGTCTTTTTTTGTCGTGGCACTGGTTCTGGGTATTATCACCGTTCGCACCATTACGGCACCGCTTTACGAAGTGACTGAGGGTGTGAAACGGATTATCAACGGAGACTATGCGGCTCACCACTATTCGGCTGGTGAGGATGAAATTGGCCTTTTGGCGAAGTGGGCGGGCACAATGGTTAACCTGCTAAAGTCGAGGGAAGATGGTAACGCCAAAATTGCAAAGGTTTTTTCCATTGTCGAAAATACCGTGGATAATATTATGTATGCCGACAATGATTTTATCATCACCTATATCAATCCGTCGGCGATCAGGGATTTTCAGAAATACATTGATTTTCTTCCCTGTGTGCCTGAAGAGATGATTGGAAAGTCGATTGATATTTTTCACGAAAATCCAGAGAGAATCAGAACCTTTCTTGCCGATGCCGACAACCTACCTCATATTGCAACGATTCGACTCGGGGAAGAAGTGTTCTCTCAAACAACGACTGCTATCTATAATCATCTTGATGAGCGAATCGGAACGATGGTGAGTTGGGCGGTGATTACTGAAAAGACAAAACTTCAGGAATCACTTAAAGAAACGGCGGCAATGGTTACTTCAACTTCAGAAGATTTATCTCAAGCAAGCCAGGAAATGCGGATGAATGCAGAAAAAACCACACAAGAGGCCACCTTGGTGGCTTCAATCAGCGACGAGACCAACGCAAGTGTGCAGTCGGTTGCATCTGCCGCAGAAGAGATGTCTGTGAGAGTGAAAGAAATTTCACTGAATGTCCAGAATGCAAATGCCATTTCGCAAAAGGCAATGGGCATGGCCGAAAACATGAATGAAACGATCGGGCGACTTGATGGTTCCAGTACGGCGATTGGAAAAGTGGTGAAGTTGATCAGCACCATTGCGGGCCAGACCAACCTACTCGCACTCAATGCAACCATAGAGGCCGCTCGTGCCGGAAAAGCGGGAAAGGGTTTTGCCGTTGTGGCCAATGAGGTGAAACAGTT
>CAZRYI010000047.1:1296-10275 GCA_964604255.1 uncultured Nitrospirota bacterium | reverse complement strand
ATTTTCATTACTTTGGTGCGAATCGTAAACGTTTCTTTTTTGCCATTGATGTCTTCAGCATCCCAGGTAATGAAATCACGCCCTTTATGAATTTTAGGCTGCAACTTTGCCCCTCGTGATCCAAATTGATAAGACAAGTGAAACTCAATCGCCTCAATCGGACAGGCTTTGACACAAGGCAGGCAGTCCCAACAATCTTCTGGATATTTGAGGCTGGCTTTATTGGTGCTGTGGTCTTTCACAATCAGGTCTCCCGGACACATGCGAAGACAGGGAGGCTGACGAGAATTATTGCAACCGTTACAAATATCAGGGTCAATCCAAACAGGCATTTGTTACCTCATCTCGGTTTATAGCGATCCCCTGAAACGATCTGTTCATAGGGTCGTGTCATCATTTCTATTTTGCCACTCTTTTTATTTTTAACGGAGTTCACAAATTTTAACCAGTTGGCGTCATCTCGCTCAGGATAGTCGGTTCTGGTGTGATAGGTCGGCCATCGTGTTTCCCGTCGGTAGGCAAGATGTTCAACCAGTACTTGAGCAACGTCAATGCGATCAATCACCTCGTGGGCCTTCATCAATTGGTGCAGATCTGCCGCAACCAGGTCATCAACTTCACCCGGCAGACCGGAGAGTTTTTTCCGCGCGATTTTCAGCATGGCTTCATTCATTTCATAATGTGTGGATGCGCCTCCGGCATACTGCTCCATAATTTTTTGAAGCCGCGATTCCAGCTCAGAAGCCTGAAGACCGTGTTTGGTTTGCTCATGATTTTTAAAAGCATGAAAAGCACGGTTTTCTTCTGCATCTACTTGGCTATCTGAGGCATTTACCAAGGCCATGTCAGCAATATCCGCTCCCATCGCACGGGCAGCAATGACTCCTTCGGACCAACAGCCTGAAACAAATTTAAAAGGCGCACCTCCGGCAACATCCCCCGCAGCATAAAGTCCTTTCAGGGTGGTGCGCCGTTCATTATCGACCCAGTATCCGGCCTGACAATGCCCGCCAACCACATAAGGCTCCGTCGTCTGAATTTCGACGGGTTCTTTTCCAGGATCAATATCATTTGCCAACCAATAGAGCACCTGAGAGGGATACATGTCGAGATAGGCTTTTTTTAAATCTGTTACTTTTTCAGGACTAATGCCCCGTGTATCAAGGTAAACCGGGCCCCGCCCTTCTTTAATCTCCTGGATCGGCCCATGCGCACGATAGGGAGTCGGCGCACCGTCGCCCCCGATATCAGCATAGCGTGTCACCATGAAGCGCTCCCCCAAGGAATTGACCTGAGGGGCACCCGCACCCAAAGCAATGGTGCCCGTCGGAGCGATGGCGTCTTTTGTTCGGATCGCAACATAGCGCATTTCATAGGAGGTCATTTCCGCCCCGGCCCGAATACCCATTGCATAACCGGCCCCTGTATTGTAGGGGGAATACCAGGTTTTGTGGGAAGCATCGCCCGCGTTGTTGGGGCGATACAGTCCGGCAGCACCGCCGGTCGCAATCAAAACCGCCTTGGCTCGCACCACATAAAATTTTCCGTTTCTCAGTGAAAAACCCACCGCACCGACAACACGATCGCCCTCGGTCAACAGGTTGGTCACGACAATCCAATTGTATACTTTTGCCCCTGAAGAACGGGCTGCCCTGGCGAGAATGGGTTTGAGGGATTCCCCGTTGATTTTGATATTCCAACGCCCACGCGGAATATAGTCGCCATTGTCATCACATAAAATGGGCAGGCCCCATTTTTCTACTTTTTTGACACAATATTCAAAAAGCTCGGACATGGATTGAACCAGGTCTTCACGAATCAAACCGCAGGAATCGGAACGGACATAACGCACAAAACTTTCGGGCGTTTCCCCCTTGTTCAAATAGGCATTGATGGCATTCATTCCCCCGGCCAAACAGCCACTTCGGTCAATGTGAGCCTTTTCCAAAATGGTGACTTTATACTGAGGAAAGCGCTCACGCGCCTCAACTGCCGCCATACACCCAGCGGTTCCCCCGCCGATGATTAAGATATCTGTCTCAATGACCTGCCGTTCTATCATTTTTTCCCTGAGCCTCTATTTGTTGCTGCTACAAATTGTCTTCAAATATGAAACATCGGAACTTCACGTTCCTCTTTTTCTCTTTTTCTCTCACCAAGGGTTTCAAAACTAATTGCGTGGAGCTGTGCTTTTAAGCTTTCATTCATTTCGCTCCAGACTTCTCTGAGTACAAGGCGACTCGCACCCAATTTGCCATGATTTCCGACAGTGGAATCGCCCACAGCAATCGGCCCCTCCACAGCTTGCAAGACTTCCGCTAAGGAGATTTGATCCGGCGAGCGGGTAAGCAAATAACCCCCGTGGGCACCTCGCACACTTTCGACCAAACCCTTCCTTTTTAAAAGGCTCATCACCTGCTCTAAAAAACGCACCGAAATGTCCTCGTTGCGGGCGATGGCCTTGACCTGCAAAGGATTTCTGTCAGAATGCAATGAGAGCGACAAAATCGCAAGCACTGCGTATTCACCTTTGGCTGAAAACTGGAGCACGGATACCTCACTATTCCGATAGGAATTAAGTATTTTGCATTTATAACCGAAAAAAGGGCGATTGTCAAACTGGCTTAAAACACCCAAAGAGCACCTGAGCTGCCCACACGCCACTACTTCAGCTCGCACACTCTATCCCGCAATGGAGGGCGATTTATTGACAAGTATTTGGGCCTATGATACGTTTAAATCAACTTTCCTGAGTCGGCTTATGTCAAAAAAACATCCGTTAGGAGTCTAAGAAATGCCGCTTCGCATCTTGTTGGCCGATGAGAATCTTGCCGTTCAAAAGCTGGTTGATACGACCCTTAGTCAAGAAGATGTAGAGGTCACCATTACGGATAATGGCCTTTCCGCACTCGACATCGCCATCAAACATCGCCCCGACCTCATCCTCGCCGACTATAAAATGGCAGGGATGGATATCTTTTCTTTCGTCAAACAAGCCAAAAAACGAGAAGACATCTCTGGCATTCCCATTGTGTTACTCGTCAATTCCAATGAAACGCATGATCCGATTTATCTGCAATCCCTCGGCGTCGAAACATTTTTGAAAAAACCCATCGACACACAAGAATTGACTGAACGCATCAAGACCCTCAGCCTGCTTGCTGAGCCCCTGGAAGACAACTCCGGCGAAACACCAAAACACTCAGACCTTTCTCAGCATTTCAAAAGTGCTGACGACGACTCACAAATGATTGCTGATCTGCTCGGCTGGTCCACTCCTGAAGATCGAGCACCCGCTGCTGCAAGCGATTCACAAAGTCAAACAGATGTATACGATACAAGCCAGCTTGATCCGGCTACTCAGGAAAATGACTTTTCCCTTCCTGGCGGACAAGAAGAAGACTCAGAAATACCGGAAACTTCAGAAGCACCTGCTTCAGATAATTTTCCTTTTGAAACAACAGCACTGGATGCAGGTGAGGGTGAAGCCGAGAGCGAAACGGATAATGACCTGCTTCAGCCTCCCGTCTTCGGAGAGGCCATCATTATTCCTCAAGAAAATGATGATCTCTTAACACCACCTCAGGAAAACGAAGCAGCATCCCAGCCTTTTTCTTTTGAAGCAAACGATCCCTTTGAGCAAACTGAGCAAATCGATTCCGAAGAGGCCGACCTGCTCTCCTCCCCGCCACTTGATGAACCATTCGACGACGCGCCGGTATTTTCAGAGTCGGAGCAAAATAGTCCGCTCGCGATAAACGAAGCAGAAGTCGAAAAAGAAGATCTTGAGCCTGTTGTCGAGACACCCTCGCCAAGCAGTCTTGAAGATGTACAGCCGACCTTAGAGGAAGCAGGGCCAGTCGGCAATGCGGCCCTCAACAATGAACAGATCAGAAAAATGGTTCAGGAAACCGCCGAGCGGATTGCGAAAGAAATGTTGCCTGCGTTGGTCAAATCGTCTCTTTCCCAGGAAATGGTGTCCCCCATCATAGAGGGTGTCGCATGGGAATTGATGCCGCCATTAGCAGAATCCGAAATTAAAAAAGAAATCAAACGCCTGCAACCCGAAAAAGAAACCTCCTAACACCCTCCCCAGATTTACTCCCGAAGCAAGCCAGAAAGAAACATATTATCAATCAAACGTACCGAAGCAAGTTTGACTGCGATAAGTAGTACCCCTTCTTTTTCCAGATTTTCAATCGCTTCGAGATTTGTCGGATCACAGAGCGCAACATATTCGACTTCAATACGCGGAGTCGATGCCAGCGTTGCAGTCACTGCATTAAGAATTTTCTCGGCACGACCTTCGCCTTGTCGAACAATCTTTTCAGCTTGCCGAAGTGCCTGATGTAAAACCGGGGCAATGGCGCGATCATGCGATGAAAGCCTGCAATTTCGGGAACTCATCGCCAAGCCGTCTTTTTCTCGGATGATCGGAAGCACCCGAACTTCTGTTTCAAAGTGAAGATCGGCAATCATGCGGCGAATGACGCAGACCTGCTGATAATCCTTCTGACCCAGGTAGAGCCTATCGGGCTGTACGACCTGTAAAAATTTAGCAACGATTGTCGCAACGCCCTGAAAATGTCCGGGACGAGCATCCCCTTCCCAAGGACGGCTGATTTCACCGACATCTATCGTCGTTTGAAAACCGGGCGGAAAGAGTGTGGATTCGCCGGGTGTCCAAAGTAAGTCGGCCCCGGCTGCCGCAGCTTGTTGTCTGTCTTCAGAAAGTGTGCGCGGATAAACGGCCAAATCTTCGCTCGACCCGAATTGAAGTGGGTTCACAAAAAGGGAAACAATGACAAAATCGCATTCGGCTTTTGCCTTTCGTATGAGCGAAAGATGACCTTCATGAAAAGCTCCCATTGTCGGTACAAAAGCAATCGTTCCGGTTTTTTGAGCAGCCTTCCTTCGTTTAATGAGAGATTGAATTTCAGAAACCTGCTTCATGTTTTCTCCCAGCCCATCTCAAAGCATTTTTCTACTGCCTTTAATTGCCCACTCTGAAAGCGATTCAACAGTGTCTCAATCGTGCAGGCTTCTTTGGGATGAATGTGTTGCGGTGCAATTTCCGCAAGGGGGACGAGCACAAAAAGGCGACGGGCCAGCTCAGGATGCGGCAGAGTTAAATCGGAAGATCTTGAAACATGGTCATTGTAGAAGAGCAGATCAAGATCAATCGTGCGAGGCCCTTTGGGAATACGAATATTTTTTTCAAGCGCCGCTTCGATTTTTTGACATTGTTTGAGCAGTTTTTCAGGAGAAAGGGAGGTTTCAAGTGCGAGGGCAGCGTTATAGAAGCAATCCTGCTCTAAATAATCAACTGGATCTGTTTCGTAAAGGGAGGACAGTTTTGTAACGCGGATCTCCACGCAGCCGCGAAGTGCAGCGACCGCCTTTTGACAAAAATCCAGGCGGTCGCCAATATTCGATCCGATACTGATGTAGGCAATATGACTTCTGGTCGCTTTTTCCGTGAACTGTGAACCCTGAACCGTCAACAGCCTTTAGCCTCGAATCCCCGCTTTTTCCATTCGATCCACCGCCTCAGCCAATCTGTCCTGCGAAACACAGAGGGTCATCCTGAAATAACCTTCTCCGCCTGCGCCGAAGCCGTTGCCGGGTGTGGTGACAATCGCACATTCTTTCAGTAACTTTGCAGTCATCTCCGATGAACTGATGCCCGAAGGGTTCGGAATCCAAACGTAGAACGCCGCTTTCGGCGGATCAACTTTAAAACCAAGCTTTTGCAAACCCGAAACAAGCACATCTCTGCGTTCCTGATAGATATTCCGAATGGCGGCGAGGGGCGCATCTTCCAGCTCAAGGGCTGTGATACCCGCTTCCTGAATGGCCTGGAAAATACCGGAGTCGATGTTGGTTTTCACTTGTCCCAATGCTGCAATCACGTTGCTATTGCCAACAGCAAAACCAATTCTCCAGCCCGTCATGTTGTAGGTTTTAGAAAGCGAATGCAGTTCGATCCCGACGTCTTTTGCCCCATCAACTTCCATGAAACCCACCGGCGCTTTGCCGTCATAATAGATTTCGGAGTAGGCCGCATCGTGACAGATCACAATATTGTGTCGATGTGCAAAAGCAACCAGCTTGTCATAAAAAGCATGGTCAGCCACTGCCGCGGTGGGATTGCCGGGATAATTCAAAAAGAACAGCTTTGCTTTGTCGGCGACTTCTGCCGGGATCGCATCCAGATCA
Organism: uncultured Nitrospirota bacterium; assembly: GCA_964604255.1. Taxonomy (GTDB): domain Bacteria; phylum Nitrospirota; class Nitrospiria; order SBBL01; family JAADHI01; genus JAJDBU01. The sequence goes on along the minus strand of CAZRYI010000047.1, from coordinate 4,056 downwards.
GGCAGGAAACCATTTTCGATTTTCAAAGGCACAAAGACAGACTTTCCTCCCGCAAAAAGGGTGCCCGCTTCGTAGACCGGATAACCGGGATCGGTCATCAAAGCCGTATCGCCCGGATTGATCAGGGCCATCGGAAGATGGGCCACGCCTTCTTTTGATCCGATCAGGGACAGCACTTCTGTCTTCGCATCCAGGGTCGCGCCAAAGCGGCGTTTGTACCAATCGGCCACGGCCTGACGAAAAGACAACATGCCGACATAACTCGGGTATTGGTGGTGTTTTGGATTGGTCGCTGCCTTTTGCAGGGATTCAATAATGGGTGCGGGGGTGGGTAAATCAGGATCACCAACACCCAGGTTAATGATGTCTGCCCCGCCATCAATCGCTTCTTGTTTCATTTTATCAATTGCCGCAAAAAGATAGGGCGGAAGGCCCTTGATACGATCTGCTAGTTCAACCTGTAATTTTCCCACACTTGCTCCTCTACACAATAAGTCTATTTTTTATTTTAACTGTCAAGCGTCACCTGTAAACCGGCAACATTATTTTAAATCAAGCACATCCATCATGTCATACAATCCGGGCTTCTGATTCGCGACCCAGCGTGCGGCCATGAGTGATCCCCGTGCAAAATTGTTTCGATTGTGGGCACGATGGGTGAGTTCGATGCGTTCTCCCGGCCCTGCGAAGGTCATTGTATGTTCTCCAACAACATCGCCGCCTCTCAAACTTTGCAGGCCGATCTCTCCCGGCTCACGTGCGCCGATGATGCCCTGTCGTGCAAAACGCCCGACTTTTTGAAGACTTGTCCCTCTGGCTCTCGCCAGCACCTCGCCCATGCGGATTGCTGTACCACTCGGGGCATCCTTTTTTTGGCGGTGGTGGATTTCCAGGATCTCGACATCGTAAGCAGGGCCCAAGGCTTTACCCGCCTCGGCAATGAGTTTGAACAAGACATTGACACCCACACTCATATTGGGAGAAAGCACAATCGGAATTTTTTTTGCCGCATCCTCAATTTGTTTCAGTTCCGTCCCGGAAAAACCCGTTGTACCAATCACAATTGCGAGGCCCTTGGCTGAAGCCTCCTGAACCATCTTAAGTGTCCCCTGGGTATAGGTAAAATCGATAATGACCTCACCACTTGCGAGTGACTTTTTTAAAAATGTCGTTATCGGAATGCCCCAGGTGCCAATGCCAATCAGTTCTCCAACATCTCTACCTATCGCCGGATGTCCTTTTTTTTCTAAGGCGATGCCCAATTCAAGATCATCTTCCTGATAAAGATTTTCCAAAATAGCGCGACCCATACGACCCGCAGACCCGGATATGATCAACTTCATATTTTTGCCTACTCCTCGTTTTTTCCTGTTCCAGGCTTATCCACCGTAAAAGACTTTTTCGCCGAGGTCTTTTAGCGTCAAGGTCACATCGTCTGCTCTGCCTTCAATGGGTGCTTTCAGCCCGGCATCAACAACTTCCCCGATGAAAATGGAGTGATCTCCCTTTTCGACAGTTTCGACGAGCTTGCACTCCACATAAGCCGGCGCATTTTCCATGATGGGAGCACCGGTGCTACCACTTCGGAAGGCTTCTCCGTTGATCTTGCCATCCTCTTTTTTTCCGGGTTTGAAAAAAGCGTAGGCCGCTGCGACCTGATCTTTTCCCAGGATATTCAGGGCAAAAGTTCCTGCTGTTTTAATGACGCTGTGCGCACCCGAATCAGCCTTGACACCCACAACAATCAGAGGCGGATCAAAGGCTGTTTGTGTCACCCAGTTGACCGTCGCTGCTGCCACTTCACCTTCTGAGGTTTCTCCCGTGAGAACATAGAGACCATAGGGAATCATGCGAAGCGCCGTTTTTTTTGTCTGTTGATCCATTTTTATCGACTCCTATTTTTTGGGGGAATAAACAACAGGCAAGCAATTAATTAATTACAAAAGACCATAATCGACCAGCGCTGCTTTCAATTGTTGTTGATGCTCATCAGAAAGTTCACAGAGCGGAAGACGGACTTCATCGCTACATTTTCCGAGCAAGGCAAGCGCGGCCTTGACCGGGATGGGATTGGTTTCCAGAAACAAAATTTTGTGCAGAGGATGGAGCTTTTGGTTGATACGTCTGGCAACATCAAACTTGCCTGCCAGCGCTGCCGCAGTCATTTCTGCCATGTCGAAAGGAACGATGTTCGCCGTCACCGAAATGACCCCTTTGCCACCCAGGGCCATCAGAGGCAAGGTCAGCGCGTCATCCCCGGAGATTACGCAGAGACGATCTCCACAAAGCTGGATTAAGTCGCCAATCTGTTGGATTGATCCGCTGCCTTCCTTCATGCCCACGATATTTTCATAGTCCAGCAAACGGGCAACGGTTTCAGGCAACATATTGACCCCGGTGCGTCCCGGAATATTATAAAGAACGAGCGGCAAATCAACGGCTTTTGCGATGGCTTTAAAATGTCGATACAAACCCTCCTGCGTGGGTTTGTTGTAATAAGGGGTGATCAAGAGAGATGCCGTCGCACCGGCGGATTTGGCATGGTGTGTCAGGGCGATAGCTTCTTCGGTGCTATTAGAACCGGTTCCGGCAATAACGGGAATCCTCCCCTCCACGACTTTAACCGTTAATTCGATGACACGTTTATGTTCGTCATGTGACAGGGTGGCCGACTCACCTGTCGTGCCACAGGGAACGATCGCAGAAGTGCCATTTTCCAGGTGAAATTGAACCAGGGCTTCCAGAGCCTGTTCATCAATC
>CAZRYI010000047.1:0-1196 GCA_964604255.1 uncultured Nitrospirota bacterium | reverse complement strand
CGTCTCCTTCTCTTTTAAAATCGACGATCAACATAATGCCACTTCGTGTTCGTATAGAAATAGGTGTTTTGATTTTTCCGAGGGCTGCCGAGACAAGTGCCGCAGCGATTGAGCCGGTGCCACAGGCGAGGGTTTCGTTTTCAACCCCTCGTTCGTAGGTACGAATATTCATCTGCTGAGCGCCTGAGAGCGTGACAAAATTGACGTTGGTACCTCCCGGGGCAAAAGATGAGTGATAACGTGTTTGTCGCCCAAGACCAATGATATCCACTTTTTCGAGATCATCCACAAAGTAGATCACATGCGGCACACCGGTATTGACAGAATGGATGGTTTCGTGTTCACCGCCAACTTCGATATTGACGTTCAGTTTAAGGTCTTTAGGATCAGGAAGCCGCACTTTCACCCGTCCACCATTAGGAAGTACTTCCGCATGGACAATACCTGCCAGGGTTTCAAAGCTGTGTTTTGCGGGGGCGATCTTATTTTCAACTGCGAAGCGGGCCGCACAGCGACTGCCGTTGGCGCACATTTCAGCCTCTCCGCCATCAGCGTTGAAAAACCGCCAGCCATAGTCAGCCGTCTCAGAAGCCTTGATCAGGATGACACCGTCCGCGCCTACAGACATGCCCCGCCGACACACCTTGGAGACAAAAAGCCGCATTTCTTCTTGCGAGGGCAGGGGCCTTCTATAATCGATAATGATGAAATCGTTTCCGCTGCCGCTCAACTTCCAGAAGGGAATGGGTGCTTTTTGTTTCACAAGGATTCTCCGTCTTTTTTATCAGAACCTTCAGTTTCTGTGATGCGCTTCATTAGGGCAAAAAGCGATTGCACTTCTTCTTTTTCAATGCGCTGGTCAAGCAGGATCTTGTGGAAATATGTGTTGACGCGTTCTAAGTCTTTATCTTCAAGTCCACCCGCTTGCGCAAGCACATAAAAATCGTCCAGTTTCAAGTGAATGGCTTCACGCTCTTTTTGCGAATGATTTTCCAATAAAAGAGGGCTGAAGGCTCGGTCAATCACCATCTGTTTAAAGAGGAAAATCCCCACTTCCTTTTGGTAAACAGTACAAACAGAGAGAAAAACAACCACAATGCCACTGAAAAAAATCAGCATCGGAAAAAAAAGACGCCCGCCCTTTTTCCCGGTTTTTCGTTTAGGAAAAGGCCGCACTTTCCGGGAAGCAAAAGGTC
>CAZRYI010000046.1:2247-10501 GCA_964604255.1 uncultured Nitrospirota bacterium | reverse complement strand
CCACTGCCCGGTTTTTCTGAAACATCCGGCAGTTCCTGGCAGTCATTGAGTGCAGACCAGCAACAAGTACTTCGGCCCTTTCAGGAAAGGTGGGATCAACTGCCCGGGGACCGACAGAAACGCTTGATGAAAGGTGCGACGCTTTGGGAAAAAATGACGCCTGCAATGCGGAAAAAAGCAAGAGGCCGTCTCAAAGAGTGGAATAACTTGCCAGCGAACAAAAAAGACCGGATTCGCTCGCGCTTTAAACAGTTTAAAGACCTCCCCATGAAACAGCGGGCCAAGCTGCTACATGAAAGGCGACGATTTAAAGATCTGCCTAAAAAAACACGCCAGAACTTACGCAAGGAATGGGAAGGACTGAGTGCGGAAAAACGCCGGGAAATCCGCCACGATCTCGGTCTTGAAAAAAGAGAGCGACGACACAAGCGGCTTGAACGCCATGATCGGCGACAAGACCGACGCGAGCGCCTGCATCAGCGACGTGAGCGACGCAATCGCATCGAACGTCGAGATGGCCTCAGAAGAGACCGTCGCTAACAAACTCAAGCCAGTATCAGTTTTTAAACGGATCCGATGATTGCCAATCCACCTGTACTGCAAGCCATTTCTGTTTCATCCTTGCCATTGATTCCTCCACTGTGAGCAAAGCCAAGTCCGAAATTGGCACCCAGGACAAAGCATGAGATTCATCACTGACCTGGTATTTTTCCGAACCCACAACTTGCAAGGCAAAGCGGATATCATAGTGATAATGGGCTTTTTCCTGTTTTCTTTCGGGGATCAGGTGGATGTCGATATCAAAAATTTCTTCGCTGACCGGCCTGATTGCCTTTAAACCCGACTCTTCATAAGCTTCCCGCATCGCCACCGCTAAAACATCCGAACAATTGTCTGCATGTCCTCCCAACTGTAACCAACGATTCAATTTACGATGATGCGTAAAAAGCACTGCCGCGCCTGTGTGATTGACGAGCCAGGCGGAACCAGTAATATGACCGCTTGCAAGTTGCCTATCGAAGCAATTTGCATTGGCCTGAATGAATGAGACAAGGCGATCAATTGTTTCTGTTTCAGCGGGATAGTGTTTGCGGTAGTTTTGAATTAAGGAAAGAAGGGTTTGGCGGTGCATATTTTTACTGTAGGGGCACGGCGCGCCGTGCCCCTACGAAAACTTATCCCGGATAACAGATGGTTTTTCCGAGCTTTGCGCTGTTTTCGTAATAGTTTTCTTCAAAAGTGAAGGTGTGTGTTGCTTCGTCGTAGCTTTTGATTTTTGGCATGACGAGGTGCCGCTCTTTCATGCAGCCGTACTCAAGGTGTTCAACAATCACCTCAGGGAAATTATAAAAAATGCTGCCGATCTCAATGCCTTCTTCTGTGCAGAGGTAACAATGCCCCGCCCCTTTGATGTGCTGACAATCATCCAGAATGGCCATGACATGCTCTTCCGTGCCGACACCTGCCTCAAGCAATTCGAGGTTTTTGGTGATGCGCCCAGTGCCTGTTTTGCAGGAGGTGCATTGTCCGCAGGATTCAAGGGCCAGAAATTTTGAAAAGTTGAGTCCCATTTTGAGCACACAGGCGGTATTGTCAAGTACGGTGTAACCGCCCGATCCAAGCCCGGAAGGAATTTTCCGCATCGAACCATAATCCATTGGCGTGTCCAGCTTGTCGGCGGGAATGACGGCGTTGGTGGGGCCGGAGAAGACGGCTTGAATATGGCGCTCCATCAAAGGGCCGCCGCCGTACACATTGATTAAGGTGGACATGGGTGTGCCAAGCGGCAATTCATACATGCCTGGACGCTGTACATCGCCAGTAAGTGTAAAAATCATGGTGCCGGGTGAATCAGCGGTGCCGATTGATTTAAACCATTCGGGCCCTTTGTCAATGATGTAGGGCACGGTTGAGAGGGTTTCCACATTGTTGACGCAGGTGGGTTGATCGTAGAGTCCGACAAAAACAGGGATAATGCCTTTTGCTCTCGGCCAGGGAGGCTTGCCTTCGATGACTTCTAATTGCGCCCGATCTTCACCCAAAAGATAGGAGTCGGGACCAAAAGCGATTTCGAGTGGAAAGTCATGACCCTTTTTCAGCACGTTGTCGCCGACATAACCTGCCAGTTTACATTCTTTGATTGCACGCTGGAGAATGAGGGTTTCTCTTTTTGAAACCTCTTTGATGCAGATGATGGCGTTGACCGTGCCGATGGCATAGGAGGCGATCATCATGCCTTCAATCAAAGCATAGGGATTTTTTTGTACCAGAAAGCGGTCTTTGTAGGTACCCGGTTCCCCTTCGGAAAAGTTACAGACCAGGTAGCGTTCGGGTGCGAGACCGTGGGCACCACATTGGTTATTGCGAACCCCGTCCCACTTGATGCCGGCCGGAAAACCTGCCCCGCCCCGGCCCCGGAGAAAAGCGCGTTTGATCACATCAATGATTTGCATCGGCGTCATTTCAAGGGCCTTTTTTAGGGCTTGAAAGCCACCGACAGCCAGATAATCTTCCAATGTTTCCATGGGTTTATCATGCTGAAGTAAGATCTTTTGCTCTTCCAATGCTTTGATCATGGTCTGCTTCTCCAAATAATTTTTGGCGGATTATAATGAATTGGTCTGTCAAAGGCAACCAATTGATACGATTACCGATGGCAAGCGTTTCTAATGTTTGTGTCCCTTTGCATGCCTGGGTTTTGGGGCCATGAACACCATGCAGACCAGGGCTTCGGAGGAAAGATTTTTTACGCCGTGTACGGAACCAGCAGGTGCGATAACTGCTGAGCCTTTTGCAATGGTCTCTTCTTCGTCGTCCACCTGAAAAACACCCTCCCCTTCGAGCACGAGGTAGATCTTGTCTTCTCCCGCATGGGCATGTGCTTTCTGAAATTGCCCCGGTTCAAAGCAGTAGAGATCACTCAATAGTTGATCTGTGTTAAAGAGATTGTTTTTTTTCATCTTTTCAGAAGAAAAGGCTTTCATTTTTTCTAAACTTGCAATCTGCATTCATTCCTCCATCGTCATTATTTCGTGTAAGTTGGCAATTATTTGTTACAAAAAACTCGCATCTAAAAGCAGGAAAAAACGGGAGAAGATTTCTCCGATAATCACCATCATCATGGCAACATAAAGCAGCCCGGTCGCCGACATGGTTGCCCGCTCTTTGACGGTCTGGACAATCATAGGCGCCAAAATGACCGGGCCGACGATGCCGATCAAAATCCGTATCCAAAGATAGAGCCCTTCAAAAGATCGAATGAAAAACGCATTTTGCAGGCGTTCGGTCGGTGCGGCAATCACAAGGCTGATCAAAACAAAAACAGCTTCAACAAAGACAAGAATCATAAAAAGCTTTGCCAGCTTCCTCAATGGCACGATTGAAAGGTCGGCATGCGTGAGGTAGCTATGCCCCAGCAACATGCCAAGCACACCGGCTCCCAGCAAGAGACTTGAATTGAGAAAATAGACCGACAGGGAAAACAGACGAAAGAAAGAACGATCCTCTGGCAGGTAATATCCCGCGCTCATGACAATGGCAATGCTGCCAAGCAAGGATGCCGCAAAAAGCAGGGTGCGACTGTGGTGAGGATGGCGAAACCAGAGTCGGAGATTGTAAATAAAAAGTAGTAGAATAAAAAAAACAAAAAGAAGAAAGACAGCTCCGATCATGTCGAATTCAAGCAGCATTGCCGCCCAGTCCGTCCATGTAACAGGGAAGAGCGCAAGGCCCAAGATAACGGTGATCAAAAAGACCAGGCCGTTTGTTCGGAAAAACCAGATGCCGACGGTATCCAAGACCGGAAGGGCCATGAGGAAAACACCGCCGACGGCCAACTGACCAAAAACTAAAAAAATAATTTCCTGGATGCGCGACATTGTTTTCCTGTGTCCAAGTCCCGATTGAGGTCGTCGGGAACCGACTTGACGAAGTGATTTTATGGGGCAGATCGCCCTGAGATCAGGCGGGAGGGTCCGTTTCGGTATCAAGAGAGAGCAGGGGTGATCCGTGATGATGAATCATACGCCAACCGTCATCATGGCGTTCAAAAAGGTTTGTTGAAATAATGCGTCCATCCACCCATTTGCCCTTGTCCTGAGTGGCAATTGACTCATTGCAAATGGTCCAGGCCAAGTCGCCTCGCACACAAAGATCTAACAAACAGACAGAGAATTTGATTTTGATTGTATGATTGAAAATCAAGACCCAACTATCGCGCACATCCGGCCAACCGATGCGAATGTCCCAGCCGGGATGCACACATTTCACATGATCTTTTTTGATCCAGATCTCATCCATCTTTTGAATTTCGAGGCTTTCAAAAGCATCGTAGAAGGCGTCATTTGCTTCCTGCAGGGCCTTAAGATCTTTATCCATCTGCGTCCATCCTCGTCATTTGCGGCATTGCCGAATCCTTCTGCCAGCCGGTATATATAGACTACTTCGTTGTGAGAGGTCAAATCAGAACGTGATGTGAATCTACCCAGAAACCAGTCATTTATTCGCTGAACGGCGCAGTGCTTTCTCCCATTTGACATTGTTCCCCTCCTTTCATAATATTCCTGAAACTTGTCTGAATCGTTACGAACATTCGGGAAAATCCCCGTAATCTATAAGGAGGTCATCATGGCCGGTAAAGAAATCGAAGAAGCCGGGGAAGAAGACATCACCTCCGTACTTCACGAGGATCGTCTCTTTGAAGCAAGCGAAGCCTTCAGTCTACAGGCCCATGTCAAAAACCGGAAAGCCTATGACCAACTCTACCAGAAGGCAGAAGAAGACCCGGAGGCTTTCTGGGGCGATTTGGCAAAAGACCTTCACTGGTTTAAACCCTGGAAGAAGGTATTACAGTGGAAGTCCCCTTTTGCAAAATGGTTTGTCGGTGGCAGTCTCAATGTCGCTTATAACTGTCTTGACCGACATCTGGAGACTTGGCGAAAGAACAAGGCTGCAATTATCTGGGAAAGTGAAAAAGGAGAGTCCAGAACCCTGACTTTTCAGGCCCTTCATCGGGAAGTCTGTAAATTCGCCAACGTCCTCAAAAACCAGGGCATCAAAAAAGGGGATCGTGTGGTGATTTACATGCCGATGATCCCGGAACTCGCCATTGCCATGCTGGCCTGCGCCCGCATCGGTGCGACCCACTCCATCATCTTCGGAGGGTTTTCTGCGAGTGCATTAACAGATCGCATCAATGACGCCGAAGCCAAGCTGGTGGTAACCGCCGATGGTGGATTTCGCAAGGGCAGCGTTGTGACCTTGAAAGAGAAGGTGGATGAAGCCCTTCAGGAAACACCCAGCGTTGAAAGCATGATTGTTGTGCTGAGAACAGAAAGTCCGGTCAAAATGAAAAAAGGCCGTGATTTCTGGTGGCATGACTTAATGTGCGAGGCCTCGGCAGACTGCAAGGCGACGCCGCTAAACTCGGAGCATCCTCTTTTTATTCTCTATACCAGCGGCACAACCGGCAAACCCAAAGGGGTTGTCCATACAACAGCAGGTTATTTACTTGGCACAACCGTCACCGCAAAATGGATTTTCGATCTCAAAGACACAGACACTTATTGGTGCACGGCTGATATCGGCTGGATCACCGGCCATTCCTACATCATCTACGGCATCCTCTCTAACGGTGTCACCAGCCTCATGTACGAAGGTGTGCCGACCCATCCTCATCCCGGTCGATTCTGGGAAATTGTTGAAAAATACAAGGTCAACATCTTTTACACTGCCCCGACAGCAATTCGCGCTTTAACAAAGTTTGGCGAAAAATGGCCCAATAAATATGACCTTTCAAGCCTGCGTCTGCTCGGCACCGTGGGAGAACCTATCAACCCCGAAGCCTGGATGTGGTATCACCGGGTCATCGGAAAAGAAAAATGCCCCATTGTGGATACCTGGTGGCAGACGGAAACCGGCAGCATTATGATCACCCCGCTTCCCGGCGCGATTCCAACAAAACCGGGTTCAGCCACCCTGCCCTTTCCCGGCATTGCAATTGATGTCGTAAATCGGGAAGGCAAGTCTGTGCCCGCCGATGTCGGAGGTTATCTCGTGGTCAAACGGCCCTGGCCCTCCATGATCAGGACGGTCTGGAAAAATCCCAGCCGTTATAAAAAGACCTACTGGTCGGATATTCCCGGTGTCTACTTCACAGGTGATGGGGCGAGACGGGACAAAGACGGCTATGTCTGGGTGATGGGGCGGGTGGACGATGTCATCAATGTTTCGGGCCACCGACTCGGCACAATGGAAATTGAATCTGCCCTGGTTTCCCACCCGAAAGTCGCAGAGGCCGCTGTGGTTGGGCGACCGGACGAAATCAAAGGCACTGCCATTGCTGCATTTGTGACCCTGGAAGGTGGACAGAAACCCAGCGAGGCATTCAAAAAGAAGTTGAAAGCCCATGTCGCACAAGAGATTGGCGCAATTGCCCGGCCCGACGACATTCGATTTACCGACTTCCTTCCGAAGACCCGTAGCGGAAAAATCATGCGGCGACTGCTCAGAGACATTGCGGCGGGACGAGAAACGGTTGGCGATACAAGCACCCTGGAAGATTACACCGTTTTATCAAAACTACGCCAGGAAGAGGACGGCTGATCTTGTCCCAGGCTTAGGGACACTTTCATCGGAGGCAATCATCATGAAGCAGTGGCCTAAATTCAGTCTTGTTGCCATCCTGCTTGTTATGATTGTTTCTGCAGGGTGTCAAAGGGTTTTGTCTCAGCATATTCAGGCAAAAGCAGAACATAAGCAGCTGATGACCGCCATTCACAAATCGCCTGACCGATACAAAGGCAAAACCGTCATTATGGGAGGACAGATACTGAGCCTCACTTATCGACAATGGCAGACAGAAATTGAATTTGCAGAACTGCCGCTTTCTAAGAACCTGCACCCGGTTCTGGGCATTCCGCCTGGGCTTCGTTATTATGTCCTTTTCCCAGAACGTCTTGATCGCTCTCTCTATCGACGAGGCAATATCGTGACCCTTGCGGCGAATGTCATCGGAACGAAAAAAAAGGGGGAAAACAGCTACCCTCTTTTTACTTTAGAAGAGGCCCACATCTGGAACCGATTTCGAGAGGTGCGCTTTCCACATTATGGCGCGATGCTGAGTCTTCACTAATTCTGCTTTAACTGCCCCCGTAGCTCAGATGGATAGAGCAACGGTTTCCTAAATCGTGTGCCGGGTGTTCGAATCACCCCGGGGGCACCCTTCATGACAAACAAGAAGCGATTCGACTTAATTCTGCTTGCCTTTCATTTGAGAGGGTAGTATTTTCATCTGTCCTCTTTTGAAATTTTATCCACACGCTTGTAGCCGCCTTTTCACTTTGTAGATAAAAATAGACTCGCACGCCCCTCCTATGCTCAAACAAAAAGCGAAACTTTTTGCATCCTCTCTCTTGGTGTTCGAAAACCTTCTTTTGATCCTTGCTTTTCTTGTCGCCTTCAAGCTCCGTAATGTCTACTTGTCCGAGCACTTAGGACCGCTGGCTCCCTTCCATCAATATCGTTGGCTGCTCGCCTTTATTCTGCCGCTTTGGTCGGCCTTTCTTTTCTATTTCCAACTCTATGAATCGCAGAGAACAAAATCGCTGTGGATAGAAATTTGGAAGATTGCCCAGATGGTTGTCTGCGGTACTTTCTCTCTGATGGCCATCGTCTTCCTTTTCAAAGCCGACTATGTCAGCCGTATTTTCATCCTGACTTTTGGTGCAATAGCCTTCCTCTTCCTCGTGATGGAACGATCCATCTTGCGCGCCTGGACTCGAAACCTGAGGCGCAAAGGATATAATACGCGCAACATTATGATTGTCGGAACCGGTCGGCGCGCACGAGAGATGCAGGAACTATTGGATCAGCATAAGGAGTGGGGGCTGAGTCTGGTGGGTTTTGTCAGTGATCTCGCTAAGAGCAGATTAAAACAGATTAAAACAACGCCCGTAATCGGCTCGGTTTCTGAATTGCCAGAGTTATTAGAAAAACATGTAGTTGATGAGCTGATTTTTGCCGTTTCCAGAAAACGACTGGAAGGGCTTGAGGAAATTTTTCTCCTCTGCGAAGAGCAGGGGATTCGCACACGGGTGGCAGTCAACTTTTTTCCGCACATGATTGCAAAAGTCCACCTGGATGACTTTCATGGTGTGCCCTTGCTGACTTTTTCAACTATCCCGCACAACGAGTTTCTACTGCTCGCAAAAAGGGTTTTCGACCTCGGCATTGCCAGCCTTTTATTGATCCTGCT
>CAZRYI010000046.1:0-2147 GCA_964604255.1 uncultured Nitrospirota bacterium | reverse complement strand
GTCGCAGCCTATAAACGCTGGCAGCGCCGTCGCCTTTCGATGAAACCGGGTCTGACTTGTCTTTGGCAGATCGGCGGTCGAAACAAAATTACTGATTTCAAACAATGGATGGAACTCGATTTGCGCTACATTGACAACTGGTCTCTCAAACTCGATATGCAAATTTTCATGAAGACCATTTTTGTGGTTCTGGCCGGTCGCGGTGCCCACTAGGAAAACTCTGATGAAGGTTTAGTGAATGGATCTGCTGGGCCTTTGCCTCCTCGTTTCTCAGCTTACCGCTCCTTCGCCTCCCACATCTTCACCAATGATCTTGCATTTTATTGATGTCGGTTATGGCGATGCCATTTTGATTCAATTGCCAGATCAGAAGACCATTTTGATTGATGGCGGTCATTTCGCAGAAGGCCCCCGGATTGTCCGCTTCCTTAGGAAACATCACATCCATCAGCTTGATGCCATTTTTGTGACACATTTCCACAAAGATCACGCTGGAGGTTTACTGCCGATTCTTCAGAAGTTTTTACCTCAAAAAACTTCAAAAGTCTTTCTCCCTTTTTTTCCAGAAACTATCGATCCCGAACTTGTGCCAATGATTGAAGAAATCAAACGACACCCCTACCGAATCCTGCGTCGCGGCGAGGTCATTAAACTTTCACCTTCAGTTCACATAGAGGCCTTGCACCCAACAAGCCTTATTGGGAATCAAAATGAAGATTCTCTGGTATTGAACATCATTCACGGCACACAGCGTTTTCTGCTTGCGGCAGATATCTCACTGCTTGCTCAAAGAGAACTGCTTGAAAATAATGAGGCTTCATTAAAATCGAACCTGCTGAAGATTCCGCATCATGCTGGCGAAGTGCTAGAGGACTTTATTCAGCAGGTCAATCCAGATGTAGCCGTTTTAACAATTGGGTCAAACCCCTACGGCTCACCCAAAGCAGATGTCCTCAAAACCTACAAAAAACAGTCTCGCCGTTTTTTTCGGACGGATCAACATGGCGATATTACAGTGACCAGTGATGGCCATTCCCTACAAATAGAAACTGAACGCGAGGGATCACCGCTTTTAGGGTGGTACTCGCCTTAGGGCTTTTGATCGGCTTTGGAGATGAAGCGATTCAATGGATACTGCCGACGAGTTTTTTTGACTGGTGGGATGTAAGTTACAATTTTTTAGGCGTGCTTCTGGGAGCGTCTATCTATAAATTAACAGTTTGAAAAGGTGTTGATCAGGCCACAATGAGGGAATCGTAGTCCATTTCCTTAGGCTTCGGAATTTTTAGCAGACCCAGAATTGTGGGTGCAATATTGGCGTGAATGCCGGGGCGAAGGGTAATATCAAGATTTGAAACGCAAATAAAAGGAACAGGAAAGGTGGTATGGGCCGTGTGCGGTGCACCTGTTTCATAGTCCCGCATTTGTTCCAAGTTGCCATGATCAGCCGTGATCAATGCAATACCCCCAGCTAAAATAATGGCTTCCACCACTTTTTTCAGCGCGTCATCCACCGCTGTTACCGCTTTGATTGCAGCACTTAAGATCCCCGAATGACCCACCATGTCCGGGTTGGCAAAATTAACACAGATAAAATCAAAGCGATCCTGCTCAATTTTATCAAGCAGCACTTTTGTCAGGGCTTCGGCACTCATTTCCGGTTTTTGATCGTAAGTTTTGACGTCCTTGGGCGAAGGAATCATGACCCGTTCCTCCCCCTCAAATGCGCTTTCCTGTCCGCCATTAAAAAAATAGGTGACATGGGCATATTTTTCAGTTTCTGCAATGCGCAATTGCCGAAGGCCCTTTTGACTTAACACCTCTGCTAGAATATTCGCCAACTTCGCCGCTTCAAATACGACGGGCAGATTGAGGTTCGCTTCGTAGGACGTCATGGAAACAAAGCTCGCAGCTAAAGGATGCTGCTTTCTTTCAAAAGCGGTGAAAACATCATCGGCTAAAGCATGACAAAGCTGTCGGGCGCGATCCGCCCTGAAATTAAAAAAGAGCAGGCTATCCCCGGTCTTGATGTAAGCAGGGACTGCTTCGTCTTCCGCAAGCACAATTGGCAGGATAAATTCATCATTTGTACCGGCATCATATTGTTTCTGAATAAAAACAATCAGTTCATTGCTGAATTCATCACT
>CAZRYI010000045.1:8157-10617 GCA_964604255.1 uncultured Nitrospirota bacterium | reverse complement strand
GTATTTTCAATCACCTTTGCAGCCTCAGCCACTCGAATGGATTCAGCGCGATGGGTGCCAGCAGTAATGACGGCCTTGTACAGACTATCTACTTTTTCAAGGGCTTCGGGCGTTGACCCAGAGACAACTTTTAGAATGTCCGTCACCGTATGTTCTTTGTCACCGGGGTTGATGCGCTCTGGCGAATAACCGGCAAAAAAATCCTGATTAAAGATGAGCCCCGACTGTTTTTCTAAAATCGGCACACAAACTTCTTCGGTGACGCCGGGGTAGACCGTTGATTCATAGACCACGATGCTGCCTGCTTTCATCACCGAACCGACGGCTTCAGAGGATTTCACCAGGGCGGTCAGGTCGGGCCTTTTATAGGCATCAATGGGCGTGGGCACCGTCACAATGAAAAAATCGCAACCCTCAAGGTCTTTGATTTCACAGGTATAAGAAAGCAAGGTGGATTCTTTCAATACGGCTTCCGACACTTCAAGTGTCGCATCGTGTCCTCTTTTTAACTCGGCGATGCGTTTTTTATCGATATCCAAACCAATCGTTTCAAATTGCCTTCCAAATGCGGCTGCCAGTGGTAGACCAACATACCCCAAGCCTATAATGCCGAGTCTCATTTGAGTACCCTTTGTTTCTGTCATACAAACTCCTCTCTCTATTTTTTAACAACTGATAAGGACAATATTTATAATGTCAGTGAATAATCGTGATAATAGACTGTTTCGACATATGAAAGATACCACAAATCAGAAAGCACCGAAAGTGCAAAGAGGGCAATTTGCAGGTAGTAAGGGAGGATTGATCTCTTGCAGGTTTCAGGGATGCTCTGACTGGCTCAGAGCATCCCTGAAACCGAAACTCAGCGTCCGTACCCTCCTGCCCCTCTCCGGCTTTTTGGCAGGGCATCGTATCTAAGTTTAAGGTCGGGATGTGTGTCGAGGAACTTTTGCACACCTTCATCTTCAAAAACTTCGGCACTACGTCCTTGATAGCCTTCAATTGTTAGACCATGTTTCGATAAGATTTCAGCAACGTGGCCGTTAATTTCAGCTTCCAAGTTTCTTAATTCTTCCATAGAAGGGCCGCCATTTTGGCCAAACTGAGGCGGTTTTCGATTTTTAAAAAAATTTCTCATCGACTCTCCCATATCAATCCGGGCCCGAATAAAGCGCTCTATGTCCGACTCGGAAATATGGCTCGCCCAGACAGCAGGAAGCCCCTGAAAGAACATGCCTGAAAAAAGAAAAACTGCAACAAAAACAGCGGAAAATCGTTTCATCATTTATCTCCTAGAATATATGACTGGATTATAAAATAAGGAAAGGGGCTATGACAATGCCAGATGAATTTTGATCGCTTTTTCAATCTGCCGGATTTCATCATCGTGAAGCCTTCCCCGATAGCTCACCAAACGCCTTTTATCAAGGGTACGGATTTGATCTGCCTTCGCTTTTGAAGCTTTGTGAAGTTTGCCGCTGCCTTCTGGTAAAAAAACCTCGAAAGGGTAAATTTTTTCAGTTTTTTTTGAGGTAATCGGGAGAATAGTGATTGTGCCAGAATATTTGTTATTCATTTCGTTGGAAACCACCACGACAGGGCGACTTTTTGCGATCTCTCTTCCAACAACGGGATCAAGATTCGCGATAAAAATATCCCCTCTTTTAATCGTCATCCCATGCTTCCAAATCGGCGACCTCAAACGCTTCCGTACAGCTCACTGCTTCCTCTCCTCTTGCCTGATAGCCCTCTTCCAAGGCAGCTTGAAGCCGTTCCTGTTCAATTGATTCAATCTTTTCTTCTAAGGTCTCTGCAATAAATCGACTCTTTTTTCCCGGACCGACTAAGGCATCAAGCCTGTTTGAAAGTTTTTCTGGAAGCGTGATATTTAAGCGATGCATACTCATCATGTGTCTCCATAACACACCTAAATTAACGCATAAAAAACAAAATGGGTCAAGATGTTAAACAAGCGGCCATTCAATAGTAGAAAAGCCACCCCTTTTTGGTAAGGGGGACGGAGGGGAGATTAGAAATTTTTGCCCTGAAAAAAACAGCACATGACTTGGACTGAGCTTCTTTAAACATTTTCTTGATCCGGGCCAATGGATTCCAGGTGGGTTTCCCACTCGAAGGGAAGCATATACTTTTTTTTGTTATTACAGGGTTTACAGGCAGGCACAATATTGCCTCTACTGCTTTTGCCGCCTCGTACAATTGGGATCAGATGATCCATTGTCAGTTCCGTGGCTTTGAATGTGCCCTGACAATAATGACAAAGGCCAGTGCTTCGCTTTCGTTTCCACCACTGGCTGTCACGCAGGCGTCTGGCTTTGTTTTTTTCTTTTTTTGCCGCCTCATCATCGAGGTCAAAATAAAAGGGGTCCATTTCAGTGCCTATTTTTAGGGGTCAAGCTTAATAATATATTCACTGTTCGCCCCTAAATTCATCTGGTACCG
>CAZRYI010000045.1:0-8057 GCA_964604255.1 uncultured Nitrospirota bacterium | reverse complement strand
CGGCACATTGAAGATGATAAATCGACCGGAAGGTCCCGTTTCCTGCCAATCCACCCGAACCTTCCCCTCAATATCGACATAAAAGACCTCACCGGTGAGACCTGCTTCATCTCTCGACTCCAGTTTTATCCCTTCTTTTGCGCTGTCTTCGCCGATAAAAAGCACGAGATCATTTCCTTGTTTTCCGACCAGGTCCATCTTACCGTCTTCGTTATAATCGGCTAAAGCGATGCCCGAGATCGGCAAGGCTGAAACTACCGTGGGGACTCCGAATGCACCGTCACCATTGCCAAGCAACAGAAGCATTCCGCCTTCTCCCAGTACAATCAGGTCGGCTCTCCGGTCGCGGTTCAGGTCTACAAAATCAGCAGATTGCAGTGAAAAGCCTGTCGGGAATGTAAAAGCGGGGAGAAAGGTCAGGATCTCATTTGTGTCTATGGGGACTTCTCCCAGAAAGATTGCCCCCCCTTCTTCGCTCAAAAGCAGTAAGTCTGGAATGGCATTCTGATCAAAAAAGGACGATTTAATCGCAACGATTTCCTCCGGCAGAAGCGGCGGCGGGAGTAATAATGTCACTGTTGATAGGGCCGATTCATCCGCATTGTAGGTAATTTGGCAGACACCCTTTACCGAGTCTGCAATCACGATATCAATCAGCCTCGCCCGATTCAATCGCGCTAAAACAGAGACAGGATTGCCACCACATCTGCCTTCCATTGGCACCACTTCAAAAAAAGCGTCCCCGCCGTTGTCGAGCCGGACTAGCGGTTCTGCAGCATCGGTTGCCACAAGGAGATCAAAGACACCATCGCCTGTCAAATCAACCATCTGAAGCGCCCGAGGGTTCCCTGGCAGCACATGTTCGGGTTTAGGAGCGGATACTGAATAGGCGACGGTCTTTTCGTAACATCCATCCCGAGTTCCCAAAAAGACCACCAGCGAGTCCGCACTGATGATCACAAGGTCAGGACGACCATCCTGGTTTAAATCGCCGGTTTCACTTATTTCCGGCGAAAACAACAGATCAGGACAGGGAGGCGAGGCTCTTCTGATCAAACCACCTGTGCCGTCCCCGGTAAAAAGATTAACCTCTCCTGCCACTGAGACCGTCAAGAGATCGACATGACCATCTTCATCTAAAAAACCAGCCGTGATATCAGAGAGACCAGCGGTCGCAAGCGTCGCCACAGCTCCCTCCGAAGCAAGTCCCGGCACAACAACCTTGCCCGATAAAACCCCGTTTTCCGGCAATGGCTCCACATCCGCTTGAAGGGCCAGATCCTGTAAGGCATCCTTCGAAAGGGTCATCAGCGGAGACAGGCTTGTATCTAGGGCCTGTGCCGGACTTTCGACCTGATAGTTGTAGGCAGGCAGATAGCCTTCTTTTGATACTTCGACAATATATTGGCTGTTGCTTCCCAGGGAGAGGATAAACTGACCGGCGGCATCCGCTGTCACCTTATTTTTTGAGCCAAGAACCGACAAACTCACATCTCCGACCGAGAGGCTTAAGTCAGTCTCAGGGCCGGAAAGGGACTGAACCACACCCCTTAAATTGACTTCCTTCGGTAGAGACTTGTTCACAACCATCGACAAGACCACCACGCCGTCTGATCGACTCTTCACCAGGATCGCCCCTGAATCTTCGGGAGAACTGACCCGGAGCTGATAAAGTCCGGGAACAGCGCGGTTGGGATCCGGTTCAGGCAGGTCACAGACGGCAAACTCGCCACTGCGAGAGGTCGCCGATTCCGCTTCCGGATAGACCACCCGTCCGACTTTTTCACCTTCCACCGTTCGGACTTCAAGGGAGATTCCCCCCTCCGCACGCCCCTTCCTCAGCGGATCAATCAAACCGATATCCCGAACAATCCCAAAGATATTCAAGGCGCGGGACGGCAAGCAAAGGTCTTTCATCCCAGCTTGCAGCAGCACTAAATCACGTTCCCCTCCTAAAGATCCAGTTGAGATGCTTTGGTAAGTGGGGACGAAATTGTCATCCAGAGAGGTCTTCATCGTGTACTCACCGTGTGAAATCAAGGGAGAGACCTCTCCCTCAGGCCCGGCCAAAATCGTATAATTTCCGTCCTCATCGGCTGTCACGACCGCAGCACTTGAGCCCAGTATCTCAATGTTTGCCCCGGAAACAATGCCGCCGTCTTCATTTGCCACAGTCCCTTGCACTTCAACCGTCACCATGGGGGGATCTGCGGGAACACCCTCCTGCGGCACCGACTTGATGATCACATCCTGAACAAAGACCTTTCCCGGCTCACAATAGCTCGTCGCCTGCCCTGTCACAACACCGATTGGAAGTGAAACAGTCGTCTTATAAGCATAAAGGGTGATTTCCTGACCGGACACACAATCCTCCAAAAAAAGAATGAACCCAGTCTGATCCAGTGTGGCTGTTAAAAAGGGATGTGACGTGCTAGCTGCGGCCGGAGCTGGCACGCCTGATCTATCGAGAAAAAAGAGTCTCTGATCGCCATTTTTAAAATCCAGCGGCAGTCCTTCTGCATCAAGCGCAAGCATTGTATTGCCTGCCTGACTCGTACCGTCCTCTGTTTTAATTTTTCCGGTCACAATTCCCCAGGAGGGGCCGAGGGGAATGCCCACACTTGAGGCCATATTTTGAAGATGTGTCTCAGGGAAGAGGGTGATGTTGCTGATCGTTAAAGGGCCAAAGGCCTGCTGGCGACCTAAAACCACGGCCAGGTCGGTAGCAAAACGGTGGACTGTCTCTCTGAAGCCGGGCACCTGAGCTTTAAAGCTCAGCAGAAAATTGCCCTCAGTGATCAAACCTTCAGATTGATCAATTTCGAAGAGACCTGCTTCGTTGATAGGCACGCCCGTTGTCCTACCCGAAAAAAATGAGCTGGCTTCGGGGAAAGACTCGTCTCCCACTGAAAGAGAGATTGCTCCGAGCACGCCGACCTTATCTGTAAAAACCGGCAGGATATTGATTTGGCCTTTCGAGACGGCATTGGGAAAAGAGGTGATCCGACCGTTTCCTCTGCCGCCTCTGACTGCCTGAAAAAAAAGTTCTCCGGGAGGGGCATTAAAAAGAGTGAAGGTGCCTTCATCACCCGTGCCCTGATCAATCAAAAAATCAGGAACACGACCGAGACTATTGTAAAAAAGGTTTCGGTTTTCACCTGCGGTAAACCCAACGATGTTTCCGTCCTGATCGGTGACTTGAATCGCTGATTCCTTGGCGGGCCCCTCAATGCCTTGAATCAGCCCACCAATCAAACCCTGATCAAATAATTGACTGGTCGAAGCGGCATTTTTTAATGTCAAAATGTCCGCCTCGCTAATAATTCTCAGAAGCCGGTTCTGGTTTGGCGTTTTAATATCGCGTGTGCCTGTCTTGAACTGAAAGAGATAGGTGGTTGTAAAAGGCGCGTCCCGTCGAGCGCCATCTCCAATACAGCAATCGGGAAAGGACTCAGCGGAGCAGGCAGTCAGCAGCATGAACCCCAGCAACAATAAGGAGATATCGCGTCTAAAACCCATAGCTGATCTCCATGTAAATGCGGTCATTATTTTTAAAAAAACCCACAAAATTAAACTCGCCGGGCAAAGGCCCCCCGATTTCTCCTTCGAAAATGTCAGCACCCAGGGCAATTTTAGTACTGTTGGAAACACGAAAGGTCCACTTCGGTCGAAGCAATGTCTCAATGTCGTTAATGAAATGGATGATCAGCATTTCAAAAATGATGCTGTCGGAAGCAAAGGCCTTTCGTGCAAAAAGAGACAAAAAGGTATCGAACTCATCCTGGATGACCTCTGGTTGGTAGTTCATAATATATTCTTGAAAGGCCATTAAGGACAAATCAAAACCCGCGAGTCGAAAATCGATGCTCAAACCATATTTAAAAAAGTTCCGTTTTAATTCTCCCAGCGTCAAATCAAGCAAAGCAACATCGCCAGGACGGCCAGTGGCAGGGTTAAAACCGCCAATCCGGGTACCGAAAATCTTTCCTACATTATAAGTCAACTCACCATTGAGAACAAAACCGGGGAATCCCTTCGAAAATGTCCCGCCAAAGACGTGAATTCGCGCATGTCTGGGGCCAAAGACCACCTCGGGCGAACTCCCGAACTCATTGGGATCATCAATTGTTCTGAAGGCTGCTGAAAAATCGTCCCAAGTGTAAAAGTAACTGAGCGACAAATCCCACTGACCCACGGGGCCGGACAGTTTGATCGCTGCTTCGCTATTTCTAAAGTTTCTGGCAGGAGTTTCCAAATTATCAAGACTTTGAAGCTGTTCCCATTCGCTACCCAATGAAGCAGGCCGGTGAAAAACCAGGTCGGGTATCCACAACAGTTCCGTTGTAGTGCGACCGGCATAAAATTCCCCTTTCACAAGCCATAAAGGAATATAGCGGTCTTGTACTTCTCTTAGGATGAATTCCTGAAAATCGAGTGGATTGATTGTATCCGTCACACGGGCCCCTTCAAGCACGCCCCAGCGAACAATTTGCCGACCAATGCGAAAATCCGCCTGGTCAAAGGCGATATCGACATAAAGCTCTCTGAAAAAATTCCCGCTCTCCAGGTTCTTATTCTGGATTTCTACGCCACGCAGGTTCGTCACCTGAAGCGCCTCCAATTCTGCACCGGAAATATTATCAGCAAGGATCGTCCGAGGGTTTTTTCTCGGGGCTACGTTGTCCACACTTTGAAAATCATAGACAGCATCATAAAATTTATAAATCAAGCCCGTGACTTGAAATTTAGAGCTGGGGAAATAGCGAAGTTCCAGGCGAAGGAGATTGAGCATCTTCGTAAAAGCAATCGGCTTGATATAACGAAGCGCCGTTTCATTTTTTATTTCTCCATGTACCGAAAAAGAATCACTCCAGTCTTTTTCGGAAGCGAAGGACTTCGGAGAAGCAGCAATGCCAATAACGATGAGAAAGACACCGCTTTTAAAGACAATAATAAATAACAACAATAGATCCTGGCCGGTTTTAGAAGGAGACATCTGCCCTCACTGTCCAGAGTCGTTTTTTATAATTGCCAAGCACGCTGCTCCGCCCCTCGGCAAGATCATTTGGAGACAGGGCAAGGGCCCCCAAGTTTGAACTATTTTTTTGTAGGCTGTAATCAAGGGAAAGGGCAATGCCCTGTGTCCAGGGAAAAGTCAAACCGACTCCGTAGGATAGCAGCGTATTTTGCCTTTTTTCCCCACTATTCGCGTTGGGATGAAGGAAGTTTTGATAAAAAAGGCCTCCTGATCCCCGTAAAAAGATCCTTCCGCCAAGCGGTTTCTGGTATCGTAAATTGATCTGGTGCCCGTCATAGGTGTTGTCCCTGGCACCTGGCACCGACTGGCTGAGAAAGGCATAACTTAAACCGGCTTCATCACTGCCAAAAAGATTCTGAGTGAACGAAAGCCCCAGCTGTCGACTGGTACGACTCAAGTTTGGACTGCTCAGAAACCGTATGTTGCTGTAGGAATAGCTGAAGACGGAGCGGCTTGGAAAAACACCTTGATAGCTGATTGAACCGCTCCCGCTCGAAAGGATGGAGGAAAGTCCATCTCCCTGGATATACCCTGCCTGATAACGCCCTTCCAGCTGATAAGAAAGGGCGTAGGAAAGCGCCTGACGAAGTCCGATAGACAGGCCATGACTACTCAATAAAACCTGAGAACGATAATAAACCGTTGACTGCTGAAAATAAGAGAGTGGTACTGCCCAGCGTGCCTTCCGAATGATGTCGTAGGAAAGATTGACTGTGAGAGTATTGAACAAATCGGAGACCGGAGGATTGGTCAGCCTGAAGTTAGCATCCACACCTGTAGCCATGCCTGCATTTCCAGAAAAGCGTTTCTCCAGCGCCTTGATGCCCAGTTGCATGTTTTTGATTTCAGGCAAATCAAGGTCAGAGCGCCCCTCAAGACCTTTTTTTAAAATGGTGATGGCCGCTGCCTGGTCACTCTTTGCCGCATAAATCCGTCCGAGTTTGTTGTAAACAGGTAAAAAATTTGGATCATGTTTAATTGTTGCCAGATAGGACACGATCACATCATCAAGTATCCCTGGGTTATCCCATATCTCACGGGCTAGGTCCTCAGTCAGTCCCTTGGAGCCAAAGAGGATTTGTTCCTTTAGACCTCCAAGATTATAGTGGTACTGGGCCGCTTCGCTATGCAGTGCAACCGCCTGCTCTAGATCCCAGCGCGTGACCGGGAGCAAGGATTGTTCGTCTGCTTTCTCTTTGTCTGTCGCATCTGCCTTTTTCAGACGGTTGAGTCCTGCGGCTCCTCGTTTTTCATGACGCCAGGCGATTTTACGTATCTCAATTAATTGATTTAGTTTTTCAAGACGTTCTTTTGCCTTGGGATAAACCGGATCACCTTTGCTGCTTTCGTTTAATATTTTCGTTAAATTCCGCTTTGCCTGAAAGAGAAGGTTCATTGATTCCTGAATCAATGCAAGACGGAGCCTTGCACCCGAATATGCGGGATCGGCTTTCAAGAGGCGTGCAAAAGCTGTGGCCCCCTTGCGCCATTCTTTTGCGGTGGTATAGGCGATACCCAGGGAAAAAAGAATTGCGGCATTTTCAGGTTCTTTTTGTGAAGCCTTCAAAAGAGACGAAATCGCCTGTTTTTTTTCTCCGCGGGCTGTAGCAGCCAAGCCTTCTTCAAAAAGGGAACGGGTCTGCTCCCGCGCCTCCTGCCACTTCTGGATTGTCGTATGTAATTGTAAGTCAAGATCCTGCGGAAGGATGTTCAACTGTTCCAGATAATTGTGATCCAAACGGAGCAGTTTTTGGAGTGACAAAATCGCCGTAAAGTATTTTTTCTCAGAAAGTGCTACCTCCGCAAGGGCCAGATGTGCCGCGTAAAAACCGGGATGTAACTTGACGGCCTTTTCAAACTGCAAATAGGCCTGCCGATCTTCTCCCATTTCCCGATAAAGCCTGCCCAGATAAAAGGCAAGCACCGGGTTTTCGGGTGCAATGGTTCCTGCCTGAATAATAAGTCCGAAGGCCTTCTTCGTCTCTCCATTTGCCATGGCCCGAAGGCCTTCCGCTAAAGGCCGGCTCGCATCCCTTCTGGATTTTAGGTGGAGAACCCCACTCTGAAAAAGCCCGGCAAGTGCTTCCCGATATAAGAGGTTTTCCCGATCCGTGGAGAGAGAAAGCACCTTGACATAGGCCGTCATAGATTTTAGATAAAGATATTGCTCCTGATAAATCGCGCCGAGTAAAAGACGAAGCCCTCGGGAATTGGGTTCGAACTCTAGTGCTTTCTCTAAGGCATTTAAGGCGAGTTTCTGTCGACCGGAATGATGATAAAACTGGGCCAGATTATAGTGAAGCAAGGATTTTTCGGGATCAATGGTTACGGCATTTTGAAAAGTAAGTTCAGCCTCTTTAATCTTTCCTTCCTCAACTAAACGGTTTGCTTTGGCGGTTAGTGCTTTGATTTCTTTTTGAGCCAGGAGGGGAAAGAGAGCTGCCTTGGCTGCAAAAACTTCTTTAATTTGTTCATTTCGGCTAACGATCAAAATCGCTTCATACAGGGGAATTGCTTTCTCAGGTTGCTTTGTGAGTTCATAAAGTCTGCCCAGGGCATAACGGGAAGGAAGGTCAAAAGGGTCGATTTTAATGATTTCCTTAAACATGACTTCGGCCTTCGACACATCGCCAAGCTCCGCAACAATATTTCCAAGAATAAAGCGCACCTTTTTTCCGCGAGGAAGTAGCTTGGCGGCCTGTTCATAAAGGGGAATTGCATTCTTTGCATCCCCGTCTTTCATTCTAATTGCAGCACTGACCAACAGCGTTTGGACTTTTTTTGCTGTTTCTTCGTCTCCACCAATTTCTGCCAGCCGCTGCTTCGCTTCGCGAAGTCTACTCGGCAAAGCCTGTCCCTCAATGACAACCCGCTTATAGGCAGCAACGGCCTCAGCGACCTGTTTTTGAGCCTCTGCGATCTGGGCGATCTGAAACCAGGCCTTCGGATTTTTTTCTGACAGGGCAACCGATTTCAAAAAGGATTCACGCGCATTCTGATAATCCTTATTTTGCTTCAA
>CAZRYI010000044.1:0-10666 GCA_964604255.1 uncultured Nitrospirota bacterium | reverse complement strand
TCAGCATCAGGCTTCAAAGACCACACCAACGCAAATCAATGAAGTCGTAGATATTAGATAGGCGAATTGAAAAATTAACCTGCCAAATTCTATCATTCTTTTAGGAGGAGCGTACTAAAATGGATCACTTGAGTACTTACGAACAAAAAATAGCGCCGACGATGATTACCCCCAAAACCCTGTTACATCTTAAACAAGCCTTGATTGACGATGATATTATTTCAGCGGAATCTCTGATCGCCGCTGAAACAGCAGCCAAAAAGGAAGGCCTCCCCTTAAGCCAGATGCTGGTGTCCTCTGGAGCAGTAAAAATAGACCGCCTCACAGAATTCATCGGAAATCAGATGAATATTCCCTACATCAGTCTGGATCGCTTTGAAGCCGACCCCCATGCCCTGGCCTTTATTCCTGAAAAGCTCGCCCGCCGTTACCAGATTCTGCCCCTCTATGAACTGGAAAGTGTGCTAACCATTGCCATTTCCGACCCGCTCGATATTATTTCGATGGATGAAGTTGCAAACGTGGCGCAATGTAAAATCGAAGTTGTCGTCGCCTCGAATGAAACCATCCACACAGCCATCGAAACACGCTATGGCTGCAAAGAGCGAAAACAGCGACAAATTGAGATGATTGCAGAGGCCTTTCAAAAAACCTTACCACCTGCCCCCCCGGCACAAAATCACTATGCCAATGAAATTAACGAGATCCGACTTGCAAAAGAGGCCGCATCTCCGAGCACCCATCGAATGGTCAATCAGTTTATTGCCCAGGCCGTGGTGGAAGGCGCAAGTGATATTCACCTCGACCCTAAAAAAAATGGCTTGAAGTTACGCTTTCGTATTGACGGTTATCTTTTCGATCGACACCTGCTATCAGCGAGTGTCATTCCTGCAATCATCGCTAGAATCAAGGCCATGTCAGGACTGGAAATTACGGAGAAAAAAAACTCGCAAACAGGTCGGATTCATTTTTTACTCGCAGGAGAAACACTCGATATTGAGACTTCAGTTTTTCCAACCATCCATGGCGAAAGCATTGTTTTAAAAATACGTGAGAAAGATCAGAAAATCCCTTCCCTTCAAAGTACCGGTATCACGGAGAAAAATCGGCACTGCCTTGAAAAGGCCATTAAGGCAAGCAGAGGGATTATTTTCGCAGTCGGGCCAAGCGGCAGTGGAAAAACAAGCACACTTTATTCACTGATGAATATTCTGAGTAGGGAAGGAAAAAACATTGTCACAATCGAAGATCCCATCGCTTATGAAACAGATGAACTGATTCAAAGCCAGATTGATAACGACTCTGACTCAGGATTTTCGGACGCCCTTAAATCGATTATCCACCAAGACCCTGATGTGATTTATATCAGCGAAATACGGGATCACGAAACAGCCCGGCTTGCACTGCGTGCCGCCCTAAACGGACAACTGGTACTCGCGAGCCTTCATACCACCAGCGCGGGTGCAGCAATTACACGACTGAGAGATTTTGGCCTTCAGGAAGGACTGATTTCCTCAGCATTAAATTGTTCATTTTCTCAGCGCCTTGTACGAAAGCTTTGCCCTTTGTGCCGCATCGCCTACGAACCGAAACAATGGTTTCTGAAAGACTACAAGCTACCGTCTGATACTTTATTTTATAAGGCTGCTGGCTGTGAATCCTGTAGCGGTATTGGGTTTAAAGGGCGAACCGCCATCTCTGAAGTACTCAACTACGGTCAGGAAATTAAAATGATGATTGTCAACAAAGCTGGCGAACATGAGATTTCAAAAGTGGCCCATGCATCAGGAATGAGCAGTTTGTTTGAGGATGGTCTTCAAAAAATTGTTCAGGGCATCACGACTCTGGAAGAAGTCAAAAAAGCGACAGAGGAAGTGTATTTATCGTAGTGGGTTTGAAGTAGTTGAAGCCGAAAAAATGATTGTGACTAACACCGGGGCGTCTGACTTAAACCAGACGCCCCGGATTTTTTTGGGGCTTAGGAGGTGAAATATTCTTTCAGTCCGTCGTCCGTCGGCTTCATTGATTTTTCGCCTTCTTTCCAGTTGGCGGGGCAAACTTCACCATGCTCTTCTGTAAACTGAAGGGCGTCAACCAGGCGAAGGGCTTCATCAATGCTTCGGCCTAAAGGCAGGTTGTTCACGACTTGATGCTGTACGATGCCTTCTTTGTCGATGAGGAAGAGACCGCGCAGGGCAATGCCGACACCTTCGAGCAAAACATCGTAGTCCTTGGAAATGGTTTTATTCAAATCTGAAACCAGCGGATAGGTCACACCTTCAATGCCACCCTGGTTTTTTGGCTGCTGCAACCAGGCGAGATGTGAAAACCAGGAGTCAATCGAAACACCCACCACTTCAACGTTACGTTTCTTAAATTCTGCCAGTTTTGCCTGAAAAGCATGAAGCTCGGTCGGGCAAACAAAGGTGAAATCCAACGGATAGAAAAAAAGGACAACATATTTTCCACGCAGATCAGACAGCTTGTATTCATCAATGACAGTTCCTTCTTGAACTGCCTTTGCGGTAAAATCAGGTGCTTCTTTATTCACGAGTACCATGTTATTTTCCCCTCCCTAGTTTTTTGGTTTTGATTGGCCGGTCTTGGTAGATCTGTTCATAGCGTTGGTCTTTCCAACAACGAAATTTAGCCCATCATTCTTCCCCTTGTCAATGAAAAATGCAGCAACACGTGGCCCTCAACTTTTAAGAAATTGACACCGGATTCTCGATTCACTTATGATGCCGCCCATGCCTGAAGACATCGAAAAACGGCTTGAACACCTTGAAGCAGAAGTCCTTCGTTTACGGCAGGAGCACGATGCCCTCAGGACGGATGTAAAGCTGTTTCTGAGACGCTACCTCACTGCCTGCCCGGCCTGCAAAAAAGAGTTTGACCTGCTGGTAAACCACTACAGCATCGGTCTTTTCGACAATCTTGTTTATGTCAAATGTCCCCACTGCAACAAATCCATGCCGGTCGTCGATAAAGAGGACGGGAGCATTTCCGTCGTCCTCGAATAGCAGCACTTCCCCCCCCCTTACAATTTATTAAGCCCTGCAAAATTGCGGAGGGGTCTGCCCGTAATGCTGGCGATATAGTCTTTAAAAAGAGTGCCCATTTCCTGCTTCATTTTGGGAGAGGGTTTGAGTCGGTGAGATCGCACATAGTCCATCTTTTGAGAGGCACTTAAAAAAGCGCGCGTGCCGTGAGAAATTGAAACAAGCGGCCTGATCCCCTTGGCGCATTTTGAACAGACCGTGCCACCGGAGGATGACGAAAAATAAACCGGGGCACTTGCACCCGACTTGAAAGCTTCTCGACACTTCAAACAGTGATCCCAGTGAGGCTGATATCCGCTGTAAGTCACAAGACGGTTAATGAAAAGTAAGGTCGTTAAACTTCTATCCTCTCCAAGGTCAAGAAAATGAAGCGCCTGTAAAATCAGCTTAAAGATTGCCACATTCGCTTCAAGGTCTGGTGTGATCTGCGAAACAAGATTGAGCATTCTGGAAGCCAGTTCAATACAAGTCCAATCTTCTCGAAGCGATTGAAAGGATCGAATAATATCGACCTGGTTAATTCGTCCCAACTTATCACCACCCTTTTCAAAAAGAATCAAGTGACAGTGCGTAAAGGGTTCGAGGGAGGCACCAAAACGGCTTTTCATTCTCCTGGCCCCGGCGGCAACACCTTTCACCTTGCCACGTTCAAGGCTGAAAAAAGTCACTAGTTTATCCGCTTCGCCAAGCCGGATACCGCCCAGTACAATCGCTTCTGTTGTCAGCAAGGCCATGACCTAATTCCTGAATGAAAAGAGGGGGACAATATACCAGATGCCGGAGGGCTTTTGTATGCTCAGAATCGTGAAGCAAAAGGGACTGTCCTGATTGACTTCAATTAGGCTTTCGGCTATCTTTACCGCCGATTTTATTAAAAAAACTATTGATTAAACTTGGATCAGAATATCATTCACATAAAGGGGAAACATGCTTGAACGCACACTATCAATTATCAAACCGGATGCCGTTGCCAAAAACCTGATCGGGGCGATTGTCAGCCGATTTGAAAATGCTGGTCTTAAAGTTGTCGGTATTAAAATGCAGACACTGAGCAAAAATGAAGCCGCCCGGTTCTACAGCGTACACAGTGAACAAGGTTTTTTTGAAGACCTGATTACCTTCATGTCTTCAGGTCCTACCGTTGCAATCACTCTTGAGGGAGAAGATGCAGTAGGAAAAAATCGTGCCCTCATGGGAGCGACAGATCCTAAAAAAGCCGAAAAAGGCACAATTCGAGCCGACTTTGCAGAAAGCATTGATGCCAATGCGGTGCATGGTTCCGATTCTCCTGAGAATGCGGCAATCGAAATCCCGTTTTTCTTTCGATCACTGGATCTCTGCATTTAATCCGCAGAAAATTCGTGGGAACAAATTAGATTTTCTTTTCCAATTTATTGTAGATTTCACCTGAAATGGGTGAGATGAGTCGAGACAGATAAGCTTCCGAAACGATGGCAAACAAGCGATATGATGCTGTTTTTATCGGCAATAGTCTGGTCGCATTTTCCGCCGCTGCCCTCTTAGCAAAAAAAGGACGATCTGTCCTTCTACTTGATCCCGCTTCGCCCTCTGACCCTGCCTTTCATTTTTGTGAGGGGCCCTTATTTTATTTTGGTTATGAACATGGTGGTGCCATTGAAGGTTTTTTTTCTAGACTGGCCTACCCCATTCCAAGCCTCAAACAAAAGGGGCTTTTATATAAAAGAGTCCCCCCCCTGCTCCAAATCATCCAGAATGCCCACCGAAGCAATCTCTATTCAGAACAAGATGCCTACTTTGACGAGCTCAACCGAGAATTCGGAGCCCAGACTCAAAATTTAAAAAAACTGTTTAATCAGGTCGAAAGAGATGCAGCACCCTATTACCCTTTTCTTGGACAATTTCAGCAATTGGAGATTGCGGGAATGGGTGAACGTTTGAGTGAATGGCGAAAACAACTCGATTTTTCTCAGACAGTTCGCGCGCAGCAAAAAAATAATGCCGCCGACTATCTGTCCCAGTATGCGCTAAACACCGAACTTCGGGAATATTTCAATCTGCTTTCGCTCTTTGCCTTCCAAAAGCCACTTTCTCAGCTTTCTGCCTTTGATTTGATTCTATTGCTTTCTTCACTCAAAAAAGGGGGGGTGAGAATCTTAAGTGGATATCAGACTCTACGCACTTTTTTCCAAAAATTGATCAAAAGTTTTGGCGGCACCATTAAGCGCAATCATTACATCGTAAAAACAACAAAGCAGGGCAAAAAAATTTCAGAAGTCACGCTGTCTGACGGCACAACGTTTTATGGCAATCAATATATCCTTTCTCAATCTAAACCCGCAACGACCCTCCATTTTCATTTTAAAATCCGAAATGACTTGCTACCAGGCCCGATGAAAGAATCGCTGCTATTGACCTGGTTGGGTCAATGTCCTGCTCATCTGGAAGATATACTGGTACTTCGTCTAAATCTACGCGAAGAAAGTGAAGCAGGCAGCATTGAGATGCGTAAAATGAATGTTTCGGTTTTACTTAAAAATCACTCAACAGGGGCCGACCGGAAAAAACTGGAAAAAAGCATTCTTGAACGCCTGAACGCCCTGATCCCATTTTCGGAGTCTGAGATTCAGGTGCTTCCTGAAGTAAAACATAAAAAAAATGCATCACCGGGTGATCCGGTCTTTTCTCTGGATAGCAAAGGGGAAACAATCATCGGAAAAAGACGGGAGTTTCTAAAAGGTGCAGCCCCATATTATCAGGACAAAGAAAATAAGAATTTAACGATTCTGGAGTCGGATCAGCAGAACACCCTTGCCTGGGCATCTGATTTTATTGTTGGCGCACGTTTGGCTGAGATGATTGAGCGGGCGAAGTAAGATCCGTTCTCGAACTTGATCTAAACGCCCGAGATAAAGGGGTTCGGCATAAAGGTCAGGATGAAAATGATGACACAAATCAATGCAACCAGCCGATGTTTGAAGTCGAGGGCTTCGTCCTGATCCATCACGGGAGGATGACGAATCCCGATCACAGCGGTCAGAACAGCCCAGACAAACCAGCCTTTCCAAGCAATTGATCCCATCAAAACAAGCCCGATAATCGAAACAATCGACACCACCCTTGCTTTTGGCCCGACCAGGGCGTAGATGATATGCCCACCATCTAATTGCCCGATTGGCAGCAGGTTGAGCGTGGTGACAAAAAAACCGATCCACCCTGCAAAAGCAACCGAATCCAGCGCGATATCATAGCCCTCCGGCGGTGTCTTCCCGAGAACATCGGCGATCAGGGTAAAAATAAGCGGATCTCCCAAACGTAAGAGGGCACTGCCATCGCTCATTGCCACAATGGGTGAAGACTTCAGACCGATAAAGACTGCGACCACTGAAACCACAAAACCCGCAATGGGCCCCGCAGCACCGATATCAAGCAAAGCACGTTTCTTAAAGATGGGAGAGTTGATGCGAATAAAGGCACCGAAGGTGCCGATGCCGAAGGGAAACCACGGGCCGGGAATAAAATAAGGCAGACTGGTATCGACGCCGTATCTTTTGGATAACAGATAGTGACCCATCTCATGGCAAAACAGGATGAGCAGCAGGGTGAAAGCGAAGGGAATGCCCTTTGACAAGTCTGCTGGATTTTGTAGGGGATTGCCGCCCACCTGGTAGGCACCGGCAAGCAGTGTTGTGATTGAAGTCAGCAGGAAGAGAATAACCGGAACAAGCAGCGCCGGGATTTTTGTTTTTTTTGTCTTGACGACCTTGCCATTGAGAAGAGCTACCGGCCCATAAAGCGAAGACTCAGGCCCCGGCTCAGAAATGTTCATTTCGCCGGAATGTGGCCCTTCTTGTTGCACCGGCCCTTCACCTTGCTGCGCCATAGCTACCTATCTCTTCGGCAGAGCCCGAACCGCCGTAATGCCGGACATCGGCAAGACCATACGACGACTGAGGGTTTGCAAGTGAACTTCTGATTTACCCACGCCAATTAAGCGTCCTCTATAAACCAGACTCTGATAGACGATTTCGACCGTTTTCCCTTCAAGGCCCTGCAAAGCGTGAATCATCGTACCTATTTTCGCGACACTTTTAATTCAGTTTTAGAAGCTGCGCGTCTGCTCACCCGATCCGCATCAATAACGACGGCGAGACGAAAACCACCTAAAAAGGCAAAACGAAGGTAGAGGCTAAGATCCAGGGTGACTTCTCCCTTGATGATATCTAATACGTTTTCAGGGAGAATATTGTAGACAAATTCCAGGACAACCCAGATAAATAAAAAAAGGAATCCCTTTGTTTTATCTCCATTGTAAAGCTGCCCTGCTCCCGGAAAAAGGGCAGAGAGAATGATGGCAGTGGCATTTGGTTTTGATGCCGGTTGAACAGGTTTCATGTCTCCTCCCAAAGCTGCGGATCATAACGGAAACCTCTGTTCATGTCAAAATGAGATCGGCGATCAAATGTCGTAAAAATATGGGATTCAGGCGCTTAAAAAAGCATTGATATAGCAAAGGCACCTTTGACCTCTTCAGGATAGGATTCACCATCCACATCCGTTTCCTTCTTAGACATAGAAGCACCTACATCAATATTGATCAACCACAGATTCACACCCACGCCGGCGGTGTAAACCAGTCCCAGGTCATTTTCGGCGATATTTTTGTAAGCGCCGCCTCTGAGCATGAGGAACTTAAAGAGACGAATTTCTAAACCGGCCCCGACATTCTGAGATTTAAAGTTACCCGGAATCAAGGTGTCATTTTTTGTCAGGTCGGCATCGACTGCGATGGTAATGAAACTGAGGGGTTTATAAGCCAAACCCGCGCGGGCCTGGGCTTCCTCTTTAAAGCTCCCGAATTTAGGACTGTTCAGATTCCGTCCGACCAGACCGACACGAAGATTGTCACCAAATCGGTATAACATGCCAAGATCAATGCCGAAGTTTGAGTCTTCTTCGTAGTTGTCCAAAGCCTTATCCAAGGCATCCCCAAATTCGTCATCCTGATCTTCATCCAAGAGTTGAATATTGGCATTGTAAATCCGGGCTTTCATATATTTAATATTGCCGCCGATGGAAAAATCCTCTGTTAGAGCACGTCCATAAGTAAGTGGGACTTCAGAAACTGCGATCCCCCTGAAGAGAACCGATGTCGTATTCTTATTAATTGGCCCACCACCCGAAGGAGCATTTACAGCCGTATCGACCAACGTGGCTGCATTCTTAATTTGCTCAACGATGTCAGACGGCGTTTCGACTCCGGGCTGAGACAAGCCGTTGTCAACCACATTGATCAAATCATTTGCTTGTGTCGCCGTCCATCCAAGACCGTTGAGGTAAAGCTGTAGCTCGGTTATTTCGGCACCACTTAAAGTATTTCCAGAGCAGGGATCAGGACATCCGAGGTCGTCGTTGTCAGTAAAATCATCTAGAGTCAAGGCCGCAGCATCACTTGGACCAATGTTAACTAAATCGGGAAGGGCAATTGCAGTCACATCAGCAAAAAGGACACCGCCAATACCAAAATTCCCTGACTGAATTCTGAGACCGCTATTCGCTTGAATATTGATCGCCATACCATCATCAAACGCGTTCAAGGTATCTAGGAGAGAGATCAAGTCGCTAACCTTGTTTGCCTCAACAGTGTCTCCATCAATGGCATCGAAATCGATTTTAGCAATTTTGTCAATTTGCTCTCCCAAACCACCAAGAACCTGAACACCGACACCGACATCCAAACTGGTACTCCAAGACCTGTTGCCATAATCACCGCCACCAGGTTCATTAAAAAAACCAAAGGCTCCGGGATTCCAATAACTGGCAGTTGCATCATTTGCGACGGCGACATTCGCTCCACCCATACCCAATGCTCTTGGACCTACAATCTGCCATTCGCCCGCAGAAGCGTGAGAAATACCTGCAAAAAGAATTAAAAAAAGAACAAGTCCCTGACTAAGATATTTCATCTTCCCATCCTCCCAATGATTGTCAACATCCACCCCATTTTATGACTACTTTTAATGTGGCATTTCTGCGATCATTTTGTTCAACAGCTCGTCCGCTAACTCGTCCAGCTTGGGTTTGATCACCCAATAGTCCTCTATCAGTTCATGATTGGCCTTCCAAATTACCGTTCCCTTGTTGGCATCAATCAATTTCACAGCCAACGCAACACGGCTAATCTTGTTCCCTTCCAACCGACCGTAACCCCACGAGGTGACGTTGCTTAAGAAAAAGGCATCAGCTTGCAGTACACCTGCCAATTGCTTCGAAACCTCAGGATCCATTTGCCCCTGGATGTTCACCTGATTGACATAGGCTTTGAGCTGTTTCGCCAAGTCTAAAGACTGACGGCTTTTGTTTTTGATTTCGTGAGTATTGATGATTTCTTCGTACCAGCCTTTTTCACTCAGGATCTTTTTGATTGAGGTATTGATCACTGCTCTGGCTGATTCATGCCTACCCACGGCTTCTGGAAATACCGCAATCCGCTTCGGGCGAAAGTCTGCCGCATCGGGACTTAAATGACTGTAATCCAACCCTGAACAGCCGGAAAGTGGTAATAAAATAAGAAATAAAAATAAGGACACTCTTTCCACACTTTGCTCCCATATATTTAAGATTAACCGACTTCCCCGAATCGAACGATGGAGTAGACAAACGCTCATCACGAAAGTTTGGCCCTATAGAAAAAAATATGATGATGACGTATTCTCTTTTAAAAACGAATATAAAGGCGCAGGGTACTAAATAGAATATTAGCCAGCCCTGTACACCAATTTAAAGGTATCAACGCATTGGGATATTGTCAAGAATTTCGAGAGAATTAGCGCCCTAGCAAGACAGTTCCAAATTTGATTGTACTTCCCGGAGAAAAAATGAAATTTGAAAAATACCCCATTTCAGAGACGATAAAAAGAAACTTGTCCGGTTTAGGGCTAATTAGAGCGACCGACATTCAGTTTAAATCTATCCCCTCCATTATGGAAGGGGAAGACGTGCTTGCAATCGCAGAAACAGGTACCGGTAAGACAGCCGCGTTTGCCATTCCGATTATTGATAAAATTGAAAAGTTTAAACTCAATAAACGCTCCTTTGGCATCGTATGCATTGTCATGGTGCCAACACATGAGCTGGCCCAGCAAATTGGCGAGGTCTTTAAAGGGATTGCCTATAAAACTAAAGTGAAAGTATTTTCACTTTTTGGCGGTGTTGATCAAGATCCGCAGATAAAAAAATTGCAGGATGGAATTGACATTCTTGTGACAACACCAGGGCGCATGTTTGACTTGATCAACCAAGGGTATATCCGCTTACAGCGCGTCAGCACACTTGTTTTAGATGAGGCGGATCATATGCTTGATCTCGGATTCATTGAGGACATTAAATATATCAAAAGAATGCTGCCTCAGAATCATCAAACCCTATTCTTCTCTGCAACCATCAACAAGGAAATTAAAAAACTGGCCTACTCTCAGGTCAAAAGCTCTGCTATACGCATCCAAATTTCCCCCGAAAATAGGGTTTCCAGAAATGTGTCCCACTTTGTGATGTTTGTTGAAATGGATGATAAACGCTTTTTTCTCGAACGCTTTGTTACGGATCATCCTAAGAGCAAAATCATT
>CAZRYI010000043.1:0-10862 GCA_964604255.1 uncultured Nitrospirota bacterium | reverse complement strand
GCAGAATTGATTGCAAGCCAGATCAACAATGAAGCATCACCGGTATCCAAAACCATTCAAGATGCCTTGAACCCTTCGCGTTTTTTGATTCGCAACTTACGAAAAAAGAAATAGTAGGTTTGACGCAAGTTGGCAAACACAGCCTCATTGCGTTGTCCAGCCGGTATTGCCGTTGACCCGTTTTTGACCCTATGTTACTGTCTTCTCCGTTGCTTTATTGATGTAATAACTGGTTTGCTGATGAACAAAAACAAGGGGATATTTTTAAAAATTGAGGGTTTGAGCAAGCGTTTTGAGGGCCTTAAGGCCCTGGAGTCGGTTACCCTCGCTACGCAGCGCGGGGAAATCATGAGCTTGATTGGCCCGAATGGTGCGGGAAAAACAACCTTTTTTAATTGCATTACCGGGGTGACAAAAGCAACATCGGGTCGGGTGCTTTTTCAGGGCTCGGAGATTACGCAATTGAAACCCCATGCCATTACCCGACGCGGCGTGGCACGCACCTTTCAAAACATTCGTCTTTTTTCTGATATGACGGTACTCGAAAACGTGATTGTCGGTCGTTACACACAAAATGCGCTGCCCGTTTTCAAAACCTTTCTGGGCGCACTCTTAAAAGGAAAACAATTTAAAAAACAGGAAGAAGCGACCAGAACAATCGCCCTGGAACTGCTTGATTTTGTGGGTTTGTCGAAACAGCATGACCGCCTCGCCCGCCATTTGGCTTATGGAGATCAGCGTCGTTTGGAAATTGCCAGGGCCCTGGCCTCTGACCCCAAATTGCTTCTGCTGGATGAACCGGCAGCGGGCATGAATCCCCAGGAAACCAAAGCTTTGATGTTGCTGGTGGGTAAAATTCGTGATCGCGGTGTGACCCCCTTTTTAATCGAACACAATATGCAAATGGTGATGGGCATCTCTGACCAGATTGTTGTCTTAGATCATGGTGAAAAAATTGCCGAGGGCAATGCAGAGGCCGTCCGAAAAAATCCCAAGGTCATCGAAGCCTATCTCGGCAGCGGAGGAGAAGCTTAAACTTAAGCGCATCCCCATGCTGCTTTCCATTCAAAACCTGGAAGCCGGATACGGCCAAGTGACCGTTTTAAAAAAGATTTCCCTGCATGTGACTGCCGGGGAGATTGTGGCAATTATCGGGGCAAATGGTGCAGGAAAAACCACGAGCTTGATGGCGATTTCTGGTATTGTTTCGCGTCAGTCTGGTCAAATTACTTTTTGTGACGAAGAGATTATTGCGCTTTCCGCCCACGAAATTGTGGAAAAAGGCATCTCGCATGTGCCGGAAGGACGTCGGATTTTCCCAAGGCTTTCCGTTTTGGAAAACCTTCAGATGGGCGCTTACCTGCAAAAAAATGCGAAAGATCAAGACTCGGACCTGGAGATGGTTTTTAGCCTCTTTCCCCTTTTGAAAGAAAGAAACACACAACGCGGGGGCACTTTAAGTGGCGGGGAACAACAGATGCTGGCTATTGGACGTGCCCTGATGTCGCGTCCGAAACTCTTGATTTTAGATGAACCTTCTCTGGGACTTTCCCCCTTGATGGTTGAAAAGATTTTTGAGATGATACAAGTGATCAATAAACAAGGACTGACCATCCTCCTCGTCGAACAGAATGCCCATGCCGCCCTCATGCTGGCTAACCGGGCTTATGTCATGGAAACGGGAAAAATCACCTTGGAAGATCAGGCCCAAAACCTCCTTAAAAATAAAGAGGTTCAGGCGGCCTACCTGGGTGCTTGAACCCACAAACTGAATCTGGCAGTTGATAAAAAACGCTTGAAGGAGCACAGATGAAACAGACCCCTCTCTACGATATCCATCTTGAACTGGGTGCTAAAATAGTTCACTTCGCCGGCTGGAAAATGCCGCTCTCTTATACTGGTGTGACCGATGAACATCGCTGTGTCAGAACTGCCGCAGGTCTTTTTGATGTGAGTCACATGGGCCGATTTGAACTGAGCGGAGAAGGTGCAGATGCCCTTTTATCCCTGATGACGCCCGTCGCCCTCGACCGTTTACCACGCGGGGCTGCGCAATACGCCATGCTGCTCAATGACGAAGGCGGCATCATTGATGACATCTACCTCTATAAAAAAGGGGAAAATGACTACCTTGTCATCGTCAATGCTTCCAATCGCCTGAAAGTACTCCGGTGGATTAAAAAACAACGCAGCGAGAATTTGCCAAAAATTCAGGACATTACGGAAGAAACCGCACTGATTGCTTTGCAGGGCCCGAAGTCCTGGCAGATTCTGTCACAAATTATTCCTTCCAGAAAAAAAGAAATTCCGCTCAGACGTTTTATAGAGATCGACTCCCCGGCCGCAAAGGATGCAAAACTGCTCATTGCCCGAACCGGTTATACGGGTGAAAAAGGCTATGAAATTGTTGTCCCTGCTCAAAATGCCGCAGATATTTGGCAGGCGATTATGACTGCCGGTGCAGATTTTGGGATCAAAGCCGCCGGGCTCGGCGCGCGCGATACCTTACGCTTAGAGCTGGGATACCCGCTTTACGGTCATGAAATGGATGAAAAAACGACTCCGATTGAAGCCAACCTCAGCCGTTTTGTTGATTTTGAAAAAGACTTCATCGGAAAAGAAAAACTGGTGGCGCAGCAGGAAAAGGGTTTTCCCAGAGAATTGGTCGGTTTTGAACTGCTGGATCGCGGGGTGCCAAGAGAAGGACTTTTGATCTATTCCGAGCAAAAGGAGATTGGCACGGTCACTTCCGGTAACTACTCTCCCTCACTCAGGAAGGGGATTGGCATGGCCTATATTGATCGCAGATACAGTGAAGAAGGCAGTGAACTTCTGATTGATATCCGTGGCAAAGGTGCGCTGGCTGTGATTGTTAAAACACCCTTTTATCGAAAAAAAGGAGGTAAATAATGAACTGGACGGCGGGTATTTTATCGGTCAAAGAAAAGGGCATTATTCCGGGTGAAGACCGTGTGACGGTGGATTTAAAAAAAATGCTGCTCGACATTGGCGGTAAAGTGATTGTGACTGAAGTCATTGATGCCAATCAGGAACGGATTCGCGATAAAATGATTGCCTGGATTTATCAAGCGAAAGTTGACCTCATTCTCACTGCCGGGGGCTCCGGCTTGGGCCGACAGGACTGCACACCCGATGCGACGCGGGAAGTGGTGGATCGGGAGATTTCATCCATTACAGACATGATGCGTATCGAAACCTTCCAGAAAAAAACAAAAAAGGCAATCATTTCACGCGCCATTGCCGGTATCCGAAACGACACTTTAATCATCAATCTGCCCGGTAGTCCGGGGCCTGCGCGTGAAAACCTGGAGGTGATTTTGAAAGAAATTCCTCACCTCATCCACATGATCCGACCACCCGTCGCGTGATATCTAATGGGTGGTCCTTTATTTCAGGTTTTTATTATCTCAATCATTGCACTCATTGCAGTGATTCTAGGCATCAAACGAGCACTCGGACCTGCGCCCGGCATGGAACCAAAGTTCTGTGAGAACTGTAAATACTTAAACCATTACAAATTAACTGCCTGTGAAAAATGCAGCTTACCCTTGAAGAAACGATGGGATGAAGAATAAAAAAGTCGCCATACTCATAATCGGCAATGAGATTCTTTCTGGAAAAGTCGTCGAGCAAAATGCCGTTTACCTGACAAAAGCATTGCGTGCCATCGGTGTTGCTGTCGAACGCATTGTGGTGATCCCGGATCAAGTGACGATAATTGCAGCGGAAATCAAAAGCCTCCGAAAAAACTTCGACTTGATTTTTTCGTGTGGCGGCATCGGCCCCACACATGATGATGTCACCATGCAGGGCCTGGCAAAAGGACTTGAACGCCCCTTGATTCGACATCCTGAACTGGTTCAAATTTTAGAAAAAGCCTACGGGAAGAATCTGAGCGCGGCACAAATGCGGCTGGCCGATGTGCCAGAGGGAACTGCTTTGGTCTACGAAACACCGCTTCGGGTGCCGGTGCTTCAATTTGAGCAGACCTACATTTTTCCCGGCATTCCGGAACTTGTGGTTAAAAAGTTTGAAGCCATTAAAGAACGCTTCCGAGAAAGTCCTTTTTACCTCAATAAAATTTATCTCGACCAGAGAGAAGAAGCCATCGCTCATCACTTGGATGAGACGCTACGGCAGTTTCCAAAACTTTCTCTCGGTTCCTATCCCATTCTGCACAATCCTCAACATAAAATTTTGCTGACCCTGGAATCAAAAGACAACAGGTATTTGCAGAACGCAGGGCAATGCCTGCTGAAACTACTGCCAGAAGGCTCAGTGGTCAAGGTTGAAAAAGCAGAGGCAGTCACTTAGCTTTTCGACTTTTTTGTGGTAGAAGACTGCATCAACTGGTTCGCTTGATCAGGATAAAATCCACTGTAGTGATTCCGTTCAGTTAATTCGAGTACCGTGTAAGCCGCTCCTTGTCGGACTTCGGAGGCGCTGAAAATCTGCCGAAGACGGGAGCCGGGGCTTCCGACTACCGACCCTGAAAACAAAACCCCTTCTTGCTGCATCACAGAAAGCACGGCGTCAATATCCTCAACCAGCACCGCCACATGGTGAAGATGTTCGCCTCCGAACCGCGCAACCCAGGCAGGAATAATGCTCGCCTCCCCTTTCACACCATCATAAGCTTGATCAATGAAAATCGAAGGATATCCCGTTTTGCGATAAACCTTCGCCCACCAACCCTGATCAGGGTATTCCACCTTTTCGTCTTCATAGTGATAGCCACAGGCCAAAAATGCCTTGGATTTTTGTTCCACACTCAAACAGCGCACAGCGGCATGATCAACAACAAGCGGCCAGGCCATGCGCTCAGCAAGGGCGACAAAAGTCTGCGCCGCCTCGTTTTCTGCAAAATAGTCTTTAATGAGGTGATCAATAAAGGGAGTGTCAAAACCGGGCAGTTTGATTTTTTT
The DNA here is from genome assembly GCA_964604255.1 of uncultured Nitrospirota bacterium. GTDB lineage: Bacteria > Nitrospirota > Nitrospiria > SBBL01 > JAADHI01 > JAJDBU01. The sequence goes on along the minus strand of CAZRYI010000043.1, from coordinate 5,916 downwards.
CATGATATGTCCTCGCAGCTAAAACAAAGTATAGCGCTTTACTGGAGTGCTTTTTCTTTTGATGTGATCTCTTATTCACTGGACTGCTTGATTTATTCCGCTACAAGATCACCAGACAAAAGAAATAAAAAGCAATGGGCCATATCTCATTTCAGTTCGTTCAAAATTAAAAGCGAAGTCCTCACTGTCAGACGCATTATCCCGGTTATCAGGTTTATCGGAGCTTCCCACCTTTAAATACTCAAACCGGTAACTGAGTTTAATTGCAGCGCCGAATTGGAAAAATCTCTCCCATCGTTTAAACAGGATATAGCCCAGTTCAACCTGAGCGCCGTAACCAAAAGTAAATTCATTTCCTGGTTTTTTATTGCCGCTCACCTGCAAGTCCCCATTAAAATCGGCAAATGTCAAACCACCTCGTATCTCGCCGTCCAGAAACCAGGTATTTGCTTCGGACTGATGTTTGACAATGTAATCCAATTCGGAATAGCCGTAGTGGAGGAAGTAGTTCTGGACATCAATATCACCAATGGCTTGACTATCAAACTGATAGGCTGTTGAACCTGCAGGGGCTTTGTAAATAAATACCGGTTGAAAAAAATTATACGTTTGATACAAGAGTCCGAAATGCTGACGATTCAAATTTAAAAGACTCAATTTGATTTCTTTAAAATTCATTTCAAAGTTACGTGAAGGCACTTGGCCTGACTTGTCTTTAAAAAAAACGCGGCTTTCCGTATTTTCAAAACTTACCTTAAGATCAAAATCAAAAAGTAACTTATCCCAACCAATAGCCCCAGCCACGGTATTGATCTTTTTCGCCGTATCTGTGCCTTCCTGTTCCACTTCTTTATCCAGTATTTTCGTCGCATAGTCTAAAGCAAAGTTCGTGCTACCGTATTTCCCTTCCAGACTCATGATGTTAAGAAATGAATCGGACAGTTCATACTCGACATCAAAGGGTGTTGAGACACCTGATGTATCATCAGGTGTTCCAGAAGTAACAGACCAGGTGATATGCTGAATTCCAACACCCAGATGAAGATACCCTGGCCGTTTTGATTCGTTCACTCTGCCGGAAGTGAGTCGTTCTTCCTTCGGAACAGGCATGAATTTTCCCTTGGGGTGTCCATATGCTGAAAAATTATTTTTAAGAATCAAGAGATCCTCAACTTTTTCCAGTAAGATGTATTCACGTAATGGCTCACTTGCATTTGGTAGATATGAAAAAAGGATTCTTTTTTCAGACGATTGTGCACCCATAAGTCCCCAGCCACTATTTTTTTTCTTAGAACCGTCTATTAGAAATTGACCGACAATCTTCCCATCTTTTAAGTCATGACGTGTCACCAATACACCTTGATTGAAAGCACTTCGATGATAATAGTGAATACTCCAGATTTCACTATTACCAAGAAATGCGACATTGTGATGTCCACTTTCAGCATGGTCTACCGCCTGTTCAAGGATGGCCTTTTTCTCTTCGGAGTAAAATTGATGATAAAAACTGCGATCACCCGGATCATGAAAAAAGAGATGAGGCATCCCTTCCTTGTCCCGAACAATCGTTCGTTGATAACGACTGGAGCGTTTATTTGGGTGTGTTTTGATATGCCCATCCACTTTAAATCTGACATCCTGAGTATCTGCAAGTACACCAAACCATGATTTATTTTCTGCCTTACTTTCTGCAATGCTAACTTTTTGTTTTGGAAAATGATCCGAATATTTTGAACGATAGACACTCCGAGAGATTTTTTGGCCATTGAAATAATAATACAGTTCACTGCCTGAAGAATCAGAATGCGTCAGCGTAAAAAACAAGCCATCCTCTATGGAAATAAGGGGCAGAGACGCACTATAAGATGTCGTATTTTTCGAACCGCTCGTGTAAGACCAAGATTCTAAATGTGTGTAGTTGCAGTGTTTTTTAGGACATTTGGCAAGATATAGACGATAATGCGTTGTTTTTGAATTTTTTGGGGTATATGACGATTTAAAAACCGAGTAGATGACTCCCTGAGAAGAGACAGTACTTTTGAAATCAGAGTTTGTATCGTTTTTGTCTGGTGCCGCTATTCTGACGCGGTAATCTATTATGTCTGAAATAACATCGATATCACTACCACTGTCTACAAAAAAACGGTCTCTTTGATCCGTTAAAATCTGCTTTACTTTGGTATTAGGCAAACCATTCAAGAAGGTCTGGGCAAAACAAAAATCAGCAGCGAACAAAAGCAAGATTGACTGTAATACCAAAGTCTGCAATTTCATATTATTTTTCAAGTTCGATTTCTCCCTTCAAAAATATGCTTAGTATTAAGATGCTTGAGAAATATACCCGCAGAATCACATCGATCCACACAAAATAGAACTCAACGGTATATTGAATAGATTAAAAAAAATACCTGACTGTAAACAACTGTCAGGTGATGGATGGTACTGCTTTTCGAGAGGCGGATAGCCGGAGGGAGTCCCCCGGCTATCCTGAAGTGCCTGCTATGAAACCAGTCTAAAACCCAAATTTATTCCGTTCTTGAAGCTTTTTGATTTTTTTCTGGCCGTTCCATTCTTCCCGTGTGGTCTGAATGTTGATCAATTTGAGATCCACTTGATAAGAAGTCACGCGCTTGCCACCCAGTTGATCCACCATGGAATTGATTGTGCCTGAGAGCGCAAAGTTTGCGCCCTGCTCTTCACCCATTTCCATGCGGCTGTTTTCTGAGGCGTTCATATCTTGTTCTCGTAGTTCTCGACGTGTTGCTTCACGCTCTGAACCACTGACGATAAAACTCGCAAGTCCACTGCGCATGACTGCCCTTTTAATGTCGTTGATAAAGGTATCGACGGCAATATGTTCGTGACTTTTATTTCTAACACGCTGCAAAACGATGGTGGGTTCTTTTCCGGGGTGGTCTTTGTTAAAACGTCGTAACCACGGGAAGCTCATCATGTCGTCGATCATTTCACTTGCCACCAGACGGGAATCTTCGTCATTCCATTTATCTGTCAGGGCAATTTCTTTGTCTGCATCCATTCTGCTGACTTTAACTGCGGCGCAACCTGAAACAAACAGTGCTAAAAAAAATACAATTCCGGTTGTTTTTAAGATTTTACCGATTCGATCTTGTTTCATTCTTACCTCCCATTTTATTTTGCGATCCATTTTTCCAGTGTTGATTATTCGTTCTGTTGTCTTGTTTCTTTAGACTTTCCAAGCCAAAATCAAAACAGGGACTCCAGTAAAACCTTTCCGAGTTGCCCCGAAAGTTTGCCGATGGAACGTGAACGGGCTTCCCTTGGATCAACGGAAGCACCTTTTGCTTTTGCCTGAAATGCGCGCACGACACGACCGGCTTCATCCTTGATCCAAACATCGCCTTCCGTAATGGCAAAATAGCTTCCATTACGAGGGACAGTATTGACTCGCAGGTTGTAGACAATCTGAATATCACCCTGTCCGCTTTCTGAAATCTGAATCCCCCTTTTTGTCAGTTGCCCAATAAGTCCGGTCTGTAGCGCACTTACGGCGCGACCCTCCGATTGTACCGATATCCGAAGTTGGGCAATGCGTTGATACATTTTACTGACCAGGTCTTGAATTTCCTTTGTGAGCAAAGGTGCTGTCTTTTTATTTGGATCGAGTGCATTGTAGCGGGCCTGCAAACCTGCGCGTTGCTCAGACAATACCAAGGCTGGAGAAACCACCCTCAATGTACTCATGCCACCGGGAGGGGTTTGCGCCAGCTTCTGAGCGTAGTCCCTTAACTGTTCATCGAGCGATGCAATCTGACGCCTCAGGGACTGCAATTCTTTCATCACATCCAGACGCACCATGGCTGTGACACGCTTGCCCTGCTTATCTTTATGACTTTCAACACCAGTAACGTGGGAAAGTTTGAATTCAGGCACCCTGTTTTTAACACTTTGGCGTAAGCTCTCTGTCAACTGTGTTGAGCCGTTTCGGGTCACTTCTTCAATTTCCTGAGCCACTTCGCCACTCACTTCCACTTCAACCTGCTTCACCAGCTCAACACGCGCAATGTCCTTCGCACGACTCAAAGCATTGGCATCATTTCCGCCGAATATTTCTGCGGCACCCACACCATATAAAAAGTTTGCTTCTACGGGCGTATCTAATATCCAGTCAGGTTGACTTTCTTGCCGACTTTCTTGTTTCCCTGGTGCAGACGCACAGCCGCTAAACACAAAAAGCAATACAAACAATGCGCTGTACCTCCTTGTAAAGGAAACAAAGAACGCATTTTTTTTATTTTGTTTCAACACTTTTTACCCCTTCCTGCATCAGCCAAGTTTTCCCTCTGGCATCTCAGGTCAATAAAAAACAACCCTATTTCAAAGTAGGTAATAAAGCCGCTTCTGCCACGACTTGTTTAGGAGCAAGAGAAAGGACTCTTTCACGCAAGATAGAAATGCCACCCTTTTTCACTTCAACTTCCCGAGTGATTTCGTGATAGATCCCCCTGTTTGCGACCCTTCGTGTCACTAACTTGATCCGATGTAAGCCCGGTTCAAGTGGCAGTCGTTGCACAGAAATATTGTAGGGCAGGCTCAGCCAGTTGCGTGTCTCAGCCTGACTCGTCAGTGCGGCAGCAAATTGACAAGTTTTGATGGCGAAGACATTTCCCAACCATTCACAGGCCATACTTTTCGTGAGGCCACGTGCCAGCGCCATCTTCAAATCTTTGTCTGCACTTAAGAGCTGTTCCTGCAATGCCATCTGAGCAAGCGACTCGGCTTTAATCATCATCCCCTGGTTTTTGCCATCCAGCCAGAGTTCGGTTTGAAGAAAATCAGCTGGATGAGGCGCGTAATAGGGCACGGTGACCCTCACACCCATACCGGAAGCCGCTTGAATCAGTTTGATTTTTTGAGCCAATTCCCAGACGGCTTCAATACTGACTCGTTTAGACTTTAATCCGTCCAGTGAACCATGTAGACCCCGGGTCTGATAATTGGAAATCAAACCCAGTAAACCACGGTCGGAGTACATGGAAAAAAACCACGAGGCCTGATCATTTCTTTCCTGCCCCGTGCCCGTCAAATGCGGGCGAAGCACCAATTGTTTGTTGTGATGATCCAGCGTCAATTGAATGTTCATCTCTTTACGGTTAGGAATCATACCGTTATGTGTGATAACCACTAATTGCCCTGTATCACGCGTAAAGGCTTTGAGGCGTTCATGTGCTTCCGGAGAGAGTTTTTTTTCAGCTAACTCTGGCCAGTCATTTTCAAATCCCCCCGCCCGTTTCATCATGCGAATGGTATCAAACCAGGCTTGCTCAGTGATTTCACTGCCCAATTGATACTGCTTGGCGTAGCCTTTTTCGTATAAAGCTGCAGCCTGCTGATAGGCGATTCGTGCGTCGTCGAACTCGCCATTTGTCTCATAGGTCAATGCGGTCATATATCGAATATAGGCATCTTCACGATAAACCAGCCAATCTTTATCCAGTGTTCTGCCTTGCAAAGCGTCGAAGATTTTCATTAGCTGAACAAAGAGGCTTCCCTTTTTATCTTCTACGTCCTGGTAGCTTCCTTTTTCGTTTTGCAAAGCTGTCAGCATGATATCCACTTTGCGCGATTCGATGCGGGCACCTTCGAGGTACTCTTGCCGCCGTTCGGGGTAAGCAGCCGCCAACAAGGTGTAGTTTAAATTTTTGTAATAATGGATGAAGGCCCGCTCAAACAGAGTGCCGCGATAATCTCCCATGCGTGGACTGGTTAACCCAACTTTCAGTATATCTCCGGCACGTGTTGTTTCCAGGCGTTCTCCAATGCCACTTGCCTGATTCAGGAGACGGTTGCTTTCCTGATATTTTCCACTCAAATGTTCGATCAAGCCCATTTCCATATGATAGAGCAAGCTGTCCTTACCATCGTCGTCAATCTGCT
>CAZRYI010000042.1:7156-11039 GCA_964604255.1 uncultured Nitrospirota bacterium | reverse complement strand
CACTGGGCATTACCATTGGTCTGGCGCAGTCAGGGCTCATTGATTTTGAAACCGCTGCCGCGTTGGTTTTAGGGGAGAACGTCGGAACAACGATTACAGCATTTCTTGCTTCGATTGGAGCGAATGCCAACGCAAAACGTGCGGCCTATTTTCATGTGCTCTTCAATCTCATGGGCGTCTTTATTATTACCGCTTTATTCCAGGTTTACCTGCCGATCGTTCATTGGTTTCTGGGCGCGTTTTCTGGCATCGACAATGTGTCTCTGATGGTTGTGGAAGATGGCGTGGAGCGCTACCCCTATATTACCGCTGGCATTGCCCTGGTTCACACGGGTTTTAATGTGGCCAATGTGCTGATATTTTTCCCCTTTTTGCCGATGATTGCCCGATTTCTCAATCGCGCTGTGGTAGATCAAAAACCCAAAGAAAAACGCCTGCTGACACATCTGGATTTTCAGATGTACGAATCGCCATTTGCGGCGGTGGAGCAAAGTCGCTTCGAAATTGAAAAACTCGCCATCCAGACCCAATCAATGTTTACTTCTCTTGAAACCTATCTGGCAGGCGGAGAGGAAAGCCACAAAGCGGCCGACAAGATCTTCAAACGTGAGCGCATGATTGATGATGTGCAAAAGGAAATCACAGAATTTCTGACCCATGCCAAAGGGAATAATCTAAGCCACGAGCTGAACATGGAATGTACACGTCACCTCTTGCTTGCTGATGAGTTTGAATCGATTAGTGACTACATCGCCGCAATCGCCAAACTTTACCTGCGCCTGGAAGAACATGACTTAGTGCTTTCGGAAGATCAGAAACGGGCCTTAGGCACGATTCATCAGGAGGTTAAGGACTTCTATATCTATTCCACAGACCCGAACCGGGTTGAAGACTGGAAGGACTTCTATCACAAAAACCTGGTGGCGCGAGGCCGCATCACAAAAAAAATCAAAGCCTTCCGGCATGATCATTGGGAGTCAATGAATACAAAAACCTGCGACCCGCTCTTAGGCACCTCTTTTACTGATCTTCTGGTCGCTTATCGCAAAATTACAAACCACCTCGGACATATCGTCGAAACCTATGTCGGGAAATAAAAGACGCGCTACCGGAGGTACTGTCGTTTGACGCGACTCCCGATGCCGCACAAAACTTCGTAGACATGGCTTCCTGTCCAGCGGGCGATTTCATCGGCCCAGATGGATTGCTCCCCTTCCGATCCGATGACAGTCACCCAATCTCCGACCGAGAGTGAGGGTACCTTGCTCACATCAAGCATTGTCATGTCCATGCAGACACGTCCCACAACCGGTACGCGTTGACCTGCGGCGATCATCACCCCTTTGTTTGAAAGGCGAAGATCATAGCCGTCTGCGTAGCCGATTGCCACCGTGGCGATCCGGCTTTCCTGTTTTGTGAAAAAACTTCGACCGTAACTGATGGATTGTCCCGCAGCCACTTTTTTGATTGCCAAGACCCGTGTTTTTACAGACATGACAGGTTTCAGCGGGAATCCAGGGTCATTGTTCGTGGGGGAATAGCCATACAGCATCAGGCCGGGCCGAACCATGTTTAAACAGGCGGCTTGAAATTGAATGATTGCCGCGCTGTTGGCGAGGTGTCGGTAGGGGATTTCAATGCCTTCAGCCTCCAGCGACGAGAGGATGTTTTGCAGTGAATCGAGCTGCTGCTGAGTGTAGGCCGAGTCTTTCAGGTCTGCATGGGCAAAATGACTTAAAATGCCCTCAACTCGGATGCCAGTCTGTCCGACCGCCTCTTTGATAAAAGGCAGGGCTTCGTCTACTGGTACTCCGATTCTTCCCATGCCGGTATCAATTTTAATGTGGACAGGTAGCACTTCTCCTGCCCTTTCCGCAGCACGGCTCAGGGCTTTCAATGATGCAAAATCATAAATAACCGGGCTGAGGCGATATTGCATGACGGCTTCAATCTGTTCCAATGGTAGGCCGGTCAACAAGAGAATGTGGTCTGTAATGCCGCCTGTTCTTAAGGCGATGGCTTCTTCAAGAAAGGCCACTCCAAAGAGTGTTGGTCGAACGGTGTTTTGTGACAAAAAGCGTGTGATTTCGAGCGCACCATGACCGTAAGCATTTGCCTTGACCACTGCCAGAATATCGCAAGTGCCGATTTTTTTTCGAACCTGTTGGATGTTTTCGGCAAGCGCAGCCAGATCAATTTCAGCGATGCTTGATGCGAAGCGGCTATCGGACACTGTCTTCGTCCTTTAGGTGGGGGAGATGAAACGGGGAAAAGCTGAACTGTGGGATGCTTTTTAAGTCCTTCTCAATGAAGCGAGTCAGAGTTTTCTTAAACTGCCAGCACCTCGGTTTCTTTGTTTTTTAGAATTTCTTCTATTTTTGCGATCTTTTGATTGGTGATTTTTTGAACAGCATCCTGTTCTGTGTGAAGCATGTCTTCCGAGATATTGCCCTCTTTCTGTTCTACCTTGAAGAGATCATTGGTTTCCCGGCGGATGTTCCGAATGGCAACACGACTGTCTTCTCCCATTTTTTTGACGCGTTTGACCAGCTCTTTTCTACGGTCTTCTGTTAGCTGGGGAATCGTGATTCGGATCACTTTTCCGTCATTAGAGGGCGAAAGACCCAGTGCTGCCAGATTGATGGCCTTTTCAATGTCCTGAAGTTGGGAGATGTCCCAGGGTTGTATCATGACGGTTCGGCTGTCCGGGATTGAAAGTGAAGCGATCTGACTTAAAGGGGTGGGTGTACCGTAATAGATCACCCGGACTGAATCAAAGAGGCTGAGTGAAGCCCGCCCGGTTCTCACCGTCGCAAGTTCTGCGCTCAGATGATGCAGGGAAGCTTCCATCTTTTGATCCATCTCTTTTTTTAAATCCGCCATAAATTCCTCAGTTTGATGTGTTATTTGTTTTGGGCTTTTCTGACCAGGGTACCGATTTTTTCTCCCATCAGGACTTTTCGAATATTGTCTTTGTTTTTGATATTGAAAACGATGAGTGGCAGATTGTTGTCCATACAGAGGGTCACGGCAGTTGAATCCATCACCCCCAGTTCCTTTGCAATCACGTCGAGATAACTCAGTTCGGAAAACATGGTTGCCGTCGGATCTTTCATCGGGTCTTTATCAAAAACGCCATCCACTTTTGTGCCCTTCAGGATTACTTCGGCGTTAATTTCCATTGCCCGCAATACGGCAGCAGTATCTGTTGAAAAATAGGGGTTGCCGGTACCGGCAGCAAAGATGACCACGCGCTTTTTCTCAAGATGACGCAGGGCTTTTCGTCGAATATATCGTTCCGCCAGTTCTTTCATTTCAATGGCCGATTGAACGCGGGTGTAAACGCCCTTCTGCTCCAGGATATTCTGCAAAGCCAGGGCGTTCAGTACCGTCGCCAACATGCCCATGTAATCTGCTGAGCTTCGTTCCATGCCTTCGGCGCTTCCCGCAAGTCCCCGGAAGATGTTCCCTCCACCGATCACAACGGCTGTTTCGACGCCCATCGAAACGATTTCTTTAATCTGGTCTGCAATGGCATTGATGGCCGCAGGTTTGATTCCGAAACCGCCATCGCCTCCCAGTACTTCTCCGCTCACCTTTAAGAGTACCCGTTTGTATATTGCTTCCGACATCTTGACTCCAAAGAAATGACAACAAAAAAGGCCGATCTGAAAACGGGTGGACAATAACACAATACCGATAAAGTTGACACCTAAATCCTGTAAGTGATCTGAGCACCGAGGGTGCCGAGCAAGGACTTAGGTGACTATTTAATGTGGGAATATTCGAGGAAGTGAAGAGGGGAGATATGTGGAAAATGAAGGAAGCGCATGTGTCGGATGTCTCTCAGTAGCTGAGACATCCGACACAGACATGTTGCAGG
>CAZRYI010000042.1:0-7056 GCA_964604255.1 uncultured Nitrospirota bacterium | reverse complement strand
TCTGTCGGAAACTGATCGGTTCGGAAGCGAATACGCACACCGACAAAATCACTATCACTCGGATTGACCCAGGACAGGCGGATGCTTCCGTCACTGCCGCTGGCTGCAAAACTACCGACATCCGCCGGAGCACTTGTATCAGGCGGTGTGGTGCTGACAACCGTGGTCTGAAAAGTCTGGTTGCCGGAGACTGTCAGGTTTCCCCCCGCGTCACGACTCAAAACCCGGTAGTTATAAGTCGTCCCGGCCTCAAGACCGCTGAGACTTACCGAGTGGCTTAGGAGCAGGGTTTCGTTCAGGCTACTGCTTGATCCATAAGCACTTGTTGTCCCATATTCCACCTGAGCACTGGCTGGTTCATCGCTAATCCAGGTAATTGCCGCAGTGGTTTCAGAGATACCGCCAGCCGAAACACTTGAAAGTGTCGGCCCGTCGAGATCAGCGCTTGCGGTTGTGAAGCTTCGATTCACACCAAGCGCCTGATTACCAGCGGCGTCAATGCTGATTAGACGGTAATGATAGGTCGTCGAGGCAAGTAAACCTGAAAGTGAGCGACCGTGACTCGTGAGCAAAGTCGTATTCTTTGCAGAGAGGCTGCCATAGATCGTCGTCGTGCCGTATTCGACTTGAGAGCTTGCGGCCTCATCGGTATTCCAGGTAATGACCGCTCCGATGCTGGTGATATTGCCAGCCGCGGCATTGGAAAATACCGGTGCCGTCGTGTCGGTGGGGGCACTGCCTGCACCATCAACAATAACCACATACATCTTCCTGCTGTTGCTACTTGCACCATTGTCTCCAAGAGAAATGGTACCGGCGGAAAATGTTTTTTTCAGAAGGCTGAGTGTTTTTCCATCCACAATGAGGTTGTCTCCCGTATCGACAAATGATGACAGCCATGAAGGTGTGGAGATGCGGTCGTCATGTGCAATATAAATATCGACCCCTTCCGTAACATCGAAAGTTAAAAATGGGCTGCCTGTTGCGTTCTTGTCGTCGTTGGCTGTTTTGATGTAGCTCGCGCCATTTAAGGCCGTCGGGACACCACCGATGGTGTAGCTGCGATCAATATAGGCCAAGGTCTCATTGGCCAGACCGTTATTGACGATTTGATAGGATCGCCCGCTCACGACGTTCAGGTTTGAAATGACCAGGCCAGTGCTTGCAGGCGTGGTGAAAGTGCCATTGCTGGAGACGGACTCATTGTCCGCTGCATCACTGCTTCGAACCTGATAGTGATAGCTTGTTGCAGCGCTTAAACCCGAAAGCGTTTGGCTGTGGCTGGTGACAAGGGCTGTGCTTTTTGCTGTGGAGAGTCCGTAAGCACTTGTTGTCCCGTAGTCGACCTGGGATGAAGCCCCTTCGTCTGTACTCCAGGTGATAATTGCACCCGTTGCTGTCAACCCGCTTGCAATGATGCCGGAGAGCACCGGCGACGTTGTATCCGGTACATCCAGGGTGGTAAAGGTGCTGTTGCCGGAAGTCGCAAGGTTTCCGGCGGCATCGCGACTAAGCACTCGGTAATTGTAGAGCGTGTTTGCGCTGAGGCCGCTCAAAGTGATGCTGTGTGCGGTACCCAGGCTGGAATCCAAAGCGCTGGTTGCACCATAAGCGCTTGATGTGCCGTATTCGACCTGTGCGCTCGCGGCTTCATTGGTTGTCCATGAAACCGTTGCACCGCTCGTTGAGAGATTACTGGTCGCCATTGAGGAAATCGAAGGCGCGGTTATATCCACCACACTTGCAGTGGTAAAGGTGTTGTTGGCTGAAGTAGTGAGGTTGCCCGCCGCGTCTCGACTGAGCACTCTGTAGTTATAGAGTGTGGCGGGTGTGAGACCACTTAATCCCTGAGTGTGGCTTGTCGTTAAGGTGCTGTTCAAGCCAGTCGTTGATCCGTAAGCGGTACTTGTTCCGTATTGAACCTGGGTGTCAGAGGCTTCGTTCGTAGACCAGGAAATTGTGGCCGCAATACTGGTGATACTTGTAGCGGCGATACTTGAAACAACAGGCGGGGTGCTGTCTGTTGTTGAAATTGTTTTGCTGACCTCGCTGGAGAACCCACTTTCATTGCCGGAGGTGTCTATTGCAGTCACAGCAAAAAAGTAGGTCCCGGCTGAGAGACCGCTTGCAGCATAGCTCGTGGCATTGCCAACGGAGGTCGGGCTGCCGTAGCTGCCGGATGACGTTCCCATATAGACCTTATAGCCTGAAAGGTCAGGTTCGGTATTGGCATCCCAGGAAAGGTTTGCGCCAGCCCCGAAAACAGAAGGAGATGCAGCAAGTACCAGAATGGCCGTAAGAAAAACATGTTTAAGGACGGAGAAGAACGGAGTTTTTGATCTTGAATGTACTAAGAATGTCATGAAAACGCCTCCAGCAGCAGAAATAAAATTAAGCATCCTTCGGCGGCTCGGCGGGCATGGAAGCGGGTTTGCGATCTACGGTATATCAGGAAGTAGGCTGACCCGTTCTTCTTTAGCCCCGTTGCTCTGCGTCTCCATTTTTCAATGAATTTGCTCTGAGCAAAGGATTTCTAACTGTTGGGTTCTCATTACAAGTGAGGTGCCAATTTGTTTGAGGCAGTGTATGGTTTTGATCCGTTTTTCCATTTCAGGGCGATAAACTGCAAAGTTGAAGGGATTTAATTCTTGATTTATTTATAAATTACAAAAATAAGCATTTTTTAATTTTATGCAAATTACTTGAATTGAGGTGGAGTGTGAAAGCCGTTACAGGTTTTATGGAAACAGATTATCTATTTTTTGTAACGAGTTGGTCTGGCAATCCTGCTCTTGATCTTGCAGTTCCCAGAAATTGGTAGCGACGCCTTCATTTCGCTTTGATTGATCCCTGAAACGACTTCTGCTACTTTTAGGCTCTGAAATGGGATGTGAAAGATGTGTCGATCAGCAGTCATAAAATCAGTTCATCGTGCCAAGACTCTATTTCTCTTTCTTCTGACCCTGACCCTCTATTTTCAAGATCAGCAGGTTTTTGCTCAGGGTCGTCCTCCGGCAAAAGTACTGGTCTCATCTGTTGTGCGTGAAAATGTTCAGGATCAGATGTCATTGATCGGGACCGTGGAATCGTGGCGGACCAGCCGGGTCGCGAGCGAAGCATCCGGTAGGGTGAGGATTCTGTTTGCGCGGCGGGGAACTGCGGTTGAAAAAGGGGATATCCTGGCACAATTGGGTGCCAGTGAACTTTTGCTGAAAGTGCTTGAATCGGAGGCAAAAGGCAAGGCCTCTATTGCCCGTTTGGAAAAAGCGCGGGACGAACTAAAACGAGCGGAAAAGCTGATGAAAGCATCTCTGGTTTCAGAAAAGGTCTATCTGGAAGCCAAACACAGTCTCCGGGAAATGACAGAAAACGTTGCGGTCAACAAAGCGGCACAATCACAGTTTGAAGATTTGCTCTCTAAAAAAGCCGTTCGTGCGCCTTTTGCCGGTATTGTGACCCGGGAGTTGGTTGCCGAGGGAGAATGGCTGAACAAGGGTGGCAGTGTCTTGCAGTTAGTCGATGCCTCAAAAGTGCGCATTCTGGTGGATCTGCCTGAAAAATATGTCTCCGATGTCAAAGTCGGTAGTGCGGTGGCCGTCGCATTTGATGCAATGCCTGGCGAAAGCTTTGTCGGGAAAATTCACGCACTGATACCCGAAGCTGACCGGGCTGCACGGCTTTTCCCCCTCGAAATTTATGTCGAAAATGAAACCCTGCGCATCAAAGAAGGCATGCTGAGCCGAGTGCGCTTCGACCTGGGTGGCATCCGCAATGTTTTAACAGCCGACAAAGATGCTGTCATTCGCAAGGACGGAGAGATTTTTCTTTTTGTTGTTGCAGAAGCAAAAGCCCTCAAACGGCGTATTCAGCTAGGGCAGGCAAAAGCCGGACGGATTGAGGTCAGCGGTGAGCTTCGTGAAGGGGACGCCGTCGTCATCCGTGGCAACGAACGTCTGCGAGACGGCCAAGCGGTTCAAGTCCTCCCAAAATGAAAATGATTCAGACCATGATCGACCGGCCGGTAACGGTGGCTGTCGGTGTCATTCTTGTATTGCTCTTTGGTTTGATCGCCCTTTTTAAGATTCCCATCCAACTCACACCGGAAGTCATTAAACCCGAGATTACCGTCGAAACCTTCTGGCGCGGGGCAAGTCCGCGTGAGATTGAGCGAGAGGTGACCGAGCGGCAGGAAGAACAGTTGAAGGCCATTCCCGGACTCATCGAAATGACGAGTGAAAGTCGGGAAAGTCAGGCCTCGATTGTGCTCACCTTTGAAACAGGCACCGATTTAGACACCTCCCTGCTTCAAGTGTCCAACCGTCTGAACCAAGTTAAAGACTTTCCTCAGAATGCCGATCGACCCATCTTAAGAACCGTCAATACCACGTCTTCCGCCATTGCCTGGTTCATTCTCAAACCCCTTCCCGGCAATCAGACAGATATCAATACCTACCATGATTTTGCTGAAGATTTCATTAAAGCCCGCTTTGAGCGGGTGCCGGGCGTGGCAATCAGCAATATCTACGGTGGACAGGTTCGGGAGATGCAGGTACGAATTGATCCGTCAACAATTGCCGCACGGGATATCACCCTGCTCGAACTGAAGCAGGCCCTGGCGCGGGAAAATGCCGATGTCAGTGCGGGTGATTTTGAAGAAGGCAAACGCCGCTACCTGGTGCGCACGCTTGGCCAATACCGTTCGGAAGCAGACATTGAAAATGTGGTGATCAAGTCCATTGCCGGGAAGCAGATCCGTGTCGGAGATGTGGCAGAGGTTGGACTGGGTTATAAAAAACCACTCAGAAGTGTTCGACAAAATGGTGATCCCGCCGTCGCCATTAACGTGCTCCAGGAATCGGGTGCCAATACACTTGATGTGATGGACGGTCTGCGCAAAGCCCTCATTGATCTGAATGAAACTATTTTGAAAGACAATCGTCTCACCATCACCCAGGTTTATGACGAAACCAACTACATCAACAGTTCGATAGACCTTGTCCAGCAGAACCTCATCGTCGGTGGGCTTTTGGCGGTTGTCGTTCTCCTGCTTTTTTTGAGGAGCGCATCCTCCACCCTGATTGTCGCCACCGCGATTCCAATCAGTGTCATCGGCACTTTCATCGTCCTGCTCTTGCTTGGGCGAAACCTGAATGTTGTCTCCCTGGCCGGAATGGCTTTTGCCGTCGGTATGGTCGTTGATGTTGCGATTGTCGTATTGGAAAACATCTATCGCCATCGGCAAATGGGCAAAACACGACGGGTGGCAGTTTTGGATGGCATGGACGAGGTTTGGGGGGCAGTTTTTGCCAGCACCCTGACCACCATCGCTGTTTTCCTCCCAATCTTTTTTATTGAGGAACAAGTCGGCCAACTTTTCAAAGACATTGCCATTGCCATCAGTGCCAGCGTTGCGCTCAGCCTGATAGTTGCCATGACCGTGATTCCGACATTTGCTTCCAAGGTCATCGGGCAGGGAAAAAAGGAAGACGAACATCGCCTGTTTGGCCTTGTTCCCCTGTCCATCCGAATTTGTGATGCCCTTGCCAAGTCCGTAGGACAAATCTGCCGTCGCCCCTTGCTTTCCGGCGGTGTCGTGGTCGGCCTCACGCTACTTTCAATTGCACTGGCCTGGTTTCTGATGCCAAAAGCCGAATATCTACCGGAAGGTAATCGAAACCTCGTACTCGGCATTCTGCTGCCACCACCGGGATATAATCTGGAGGAAATCCGACGCATCGGAGAAGGCATCGAAGCCGATCTGCGACCCTATTGGGAAAAAGACGACAACAGCCCCAAAGCGGGTGATCCTGAAGGCCCGGCCATCACCAATTTTTTCTATGTCGCATCGGGGCGGCAACTTTTTATGGGTCTTCGCACGGCAGACCCGGAACGCATCCGAGAGATGATTCCCGTGATGCAGCAAAGCTTGCGCAAAATTCCCGGCATGATTGCCATTGTGCTGCAATCGGGCCTTTTTTCCAGGGGACTCGGCGCAGGGCGATCCATCGACATCGCTTTTTCTGGGCCGGATTTGCGTAAACTGGTCGGGCTGGCAGGCGGTACTTTCGGTCAACTGATGGGCATGATGCCGACCGCCCAACTCCGACCCGTGCCAAGTCTTGATCTCGGCGCACCCGAAGTACAAATCATCCCCGATCCGGTGCGTATGGCCGATGTCGGTCTGTCGGCAGAGGCGCTCGGCAACATTGTGGATCTGCTTTTAGACGGTGGTATCGCCAGCGATTATTTTGAAGAGGGCAAACGGCTCGACCTTGTTGTGACGGGTTTCAAAGACTATCGCTGGCAAACGGACGATCTGGAGCGCCTGGTCATTCGCACCCCCACCGGAAAAGTCGTCACCCTGGGTGCCCTGGCCGATGTGATTGTCACGAACGGGCCGGAACAGGTGAATCATCTTGAGCGGGATCGCACGGTCTCGATTCGCGTCGTTCCGCCCATCGATCTGCCTTTGCAGGAGGCGATGGAATTGATTTCAGCCGAAGTCATCGCCCCGATGAAAGCAGAGGGGAGAATTAAAGCCCCCTATCGTGTGAGCATGACCGGCACGGCAGATGATTTGGTGGTGACAAAAGAAGCGGTCAAATGGAACCTCATTCTTGCGGCCTTCATCACCTACTTGCTCATCTCCTCTCTATTTGAATCTTTCTTTTATGCTTTTGTGATCATGATCAGCGTTCCCCTGGCAGCGGGTGGCGGTTTTTTAGGGTTGTGGATGGTCAGCAACTTTGTAGCCTATCAAACCCTCGACATCTTGACCATGCTGGGTTTCATCATCCTGATCGGGATTGTTGTCAACAACGCCATTCTGATTGTTCATCAAGCCCTTCATTACATTCGAGAAGAAGATGAAGAACCGGTCATGGCGATGCAGCGTTCAGTGCGAGTGCGCATCCGCCCAATCTTCATGAGTACCCTCACTTCAGTTTTTGGTATGTTGCCCCTGGTGTTATTTACCGGAGCAGGTTCCGAAATCTACCGAGGCATCGGCAGTGTTGTTGTCGGAGGCTTGGTTTTATCGACGGTATTTACACTTTT
>CAZRYI010000041.1:0-11192 GCA_964604255.1 uncultured Nitrospirota bacterium | reverse complement strand
CATTCTTCAGCAATTGATGTACAGGGGGGATTTTGTATACGCAAAAAAAATTCTCACTTTTTTTCATGAAATGATCGATCCCGCCCAAAACAGAGAAACACCCCACTGCCAGCTTGTACAGGAAGCCCTTGCTCGTGCAGCGACATCGGAAAGAATTGTCAAATTGGCACCGGTTTTAAACCGGCTGTCCAGTGATGACATTGAAGACATGCGCGCTTTTTTGCTGCTTTTTGATAAAGAAGTCGTCTCCCCGATGATTGAT
The DNA here is from genome assembly GCA_964604255.1 of uncultured Nitrospirota bacterium. Taxonomy (GTDB): domain Bacteria; phylum Nitrospirota; class Nitrospiria; order SBBL01; family JAADHI01; genus JAJDBU01. Next base: position 10,930 of record CAZRYI010000041.1, on the reverse strand, counting down.
CTGCTTGCAGAGGTTGATACGATGAAAGCGAGACGGGTGCTCTGTGACATATTGGCTGAGCTTGGACAAAAGGACTATGCAGTGCTTGTTGCCCGACTCAATGACGACCGCTGGTTTCTGGTTCGAAATTTAATCTACATTCTGGGAAAGATGCAGGATGAACGAACGGTCGGCCACTTAAGCCAATTTGTCAATCACTACGAGTTAAAAGTCCGAAAAGAAGTATTGCATGTCTTGGATGCGATGGAGCATCAAGATGCCACCAACCTTCTCCTTGAATTTTTACCCGACCCCGACCTTTCAAACCGGGTCTATACGATTAAATGCATCGCAAAAAAGAAGGTCAAAGCAGGGCTGCCACGCCTCATGAACATGATGCAGTCCAAAACATTCGATGAAAAACAACTCTACGAAAAAAAGGAAATTTACACTGCCTACGTCAGTCTTGGCGGGGATGCAGTGATTCCTGAAATCGCCCAGGCCTTGAGTATACCCTGGAGCCTTTTTAGAAATGTCCCTGCAGAAGAGCGTGGTATTTGCGCCAGCGTCGCCCTGAAGCGCCTCGCCACCACTTCAGCAATGGACGCACTGCGTGTCGGCAGTCAGTCTAAAAACAAAGCCATTCGAGAGGCCTGCGAAACCGCACTACGACGACCGACAAGAACGGAATAACGGAGCAGCAAGTATGCACGGATATGATGAAGAGATCGCTCAGGTCGGAAAAAGACTGACCATTCAATTGGCGATTCTAATCAAAACGAGTCAAATTCATGATCAGGGGAACGTCGCCCTGGAGCAGCCGACGGAAAAGGTCTACAACACCCTCTACGCCCTTTTTTCAGCCGATTCAGAAGTTGCCTTAAACCTGGAAGGCGACTTTCTTTTTATCGGAGAAACCCGCTTAAAGCTCGACATTGAGGGTTATCACAACCTGACCTTTTTAATTGACGAGATGAAAAAACGGGAAGTCGGAAGCATTATTTTCTCCCGGGGCATCAAAAAACCTGAAATTCTCAAATTCTGCGCGATTTTTTCCGGTTTCGACTCAGAGCAAAGCGATCCCTTTGAACGGTTTTACAAAACCCTGGGCCAGGCTCGACTCAGCAATCCCTCCGTTGAGATGTATGAGGAGAAAAAAGAACAGGACTCCGTCGAAGACATCTTTAAAGACAAAAAAGAACTCGCAAAACGAACCTATGTTTCAACCGTCACAGCAGTATCCGAAGTCATGGACAGCCTCAAGTTGAGGCAAGCCGTCAGCCTGAAGCGTTCAAAGCGGGTGGTGCAATCCATGGTCGATACCATGTTGCAGGAAGATACCACGCTCTTGGGTCTCACTAACTTGAGATGCCATGACGAATACACTTATAACCACTCGGTCAATGTCTGCATTCTGGCTTTAGCCATCGGTCAGCGACTGGGTTATCGAAAAACACGCTTAAGCGAACTTGGCATGGCGGCTCTCTTTCATGACCTCGGAAAATTCGACATTCCTTTGGAGATTCTGAATAAATCGACCGATTTCACACCGGAGGAGTGGGCCGTAATGCGCAGCCACCCCATCATGTCGGTGAAAGAATTGATCCGACTGAAAGGCATTCACGAAATGGCAGTGAAGGTCGCGCTGGGTGCTTTTGAACACCACCTCAATTTCGACCTTTCCGGTTATCCGAAGCTGGCTTCGCCACGAAAATTAAGCCTGGTGGGTCGGATTGTCTGTATTGTGGATTGTTATGACGCATTGACCTCATCACGGGTTTACAACCGAATCCCCTTTCCACCCGACAAGGCCCTGAGATTCATGCTTGCTCGTTCCGGGAAGGCCTTTGACCCGATTCTCATGAAGCTTTTTGTTAACGCAATTGGTGTTTTTCCGGTGGGAACCCTTGCACTGCTGAATACAAAAGAAATCGGCATCGTTGTCACATCCAACCCGAACCCTGCAAAGGGAGATCGGCCGAAGGTACGCATTATTGTAGATGCTTCCGGCAATGAAGAGACTGAAGAACGAATCGTTGATCTTTCAGAAGAAAGCCGACAAGGCCACAGACCCTACGAAATTGTCAACGTCATTGATCCCGCAAAATACAAAATCGACGTTGGGAAATACTTCCTGTAACGCTGTCGCAGTAGAATTATCCTAAGTCCGACAGTTTCCTAAGACTTAAGTTGTCTTTATTCCTTCAGTTTGAGTTTCCCCTCTTTGATCGTTTTGATTTTTTTCTTCAGTTCGCTGGCGAGTGGATCGCTCGGGTTGATTTGCACCAGACGGTTCCAGGCTTCGGCCGCTCCCATTCGGTCATCCAGGTCATTCAGCAGAATAATCCCAAGATTGTAGAGTGCGACCTCGTGGTTCGGATTGATTTCGAGCACGATCTGGAGGGCGGCGACCGCTTTATCTGAATGTCCAAGATGGCGATAGGCGGAGGCGAGGTCGGTGCGAATGTGAATGTTGTTGCCATCCACTTCAAGGGCACGGAGGTAGAAGGTCTCGGCTTTTTCAAAGCGCTGGATATCAAAGTTTGCATTAGCGATAAAGATGAGTGCTTCAACATCCTTTGGGTTTTTTTCTAATTTCTGCTTAAAACCTTGCAGCTTTTGCATGAAGGGCACTGAATCCCCGGAAGGCGGTCCGTGAGGAGAAGCGGCTGAGGGTGGTGCGAATGAAGGAGAGTGGGGGGAAGCCGGTTTCTCAGGCGTGGAAGGATGTAAGGCGGGAGGTGGTACGGAAGCTGCTTCAGCACTGGGGACCTTAGTTTGGCCCGCAATGGCAGTGAAGAAGAAAAAAACCAATAAAACTCGGAGCAGAAACTTGGTTCGACATGGGAGGGTCATGAAGTGCCTTTCAATAGCATGTAGAGATGTTTTAGTCGCCGACTGCACCGGCACGATTGACAACAATTTCTTTGATGATGGTGATGGGAGAGAGTTTCAGCAGGCCGACAACGAGCTTGCCAATATCGGCAGGCGGAATCATGTCATTTTGAGGCACTGGGGCGCTTTCAACCATCGGTGTGGCGACATAACCGGGGCAAATCGCGGTGGATCGGATGTTGTCTGAAATGGACTCTTCGAGTAGGCTTTCGGTCAATGCCATCATGCCGAACTTCGAGGCACAATAGGCCGAGGCATTTGCAAAACCATTTTTGCCCGCGACAGAAGAGATGTTCACGACATATCCACCTCCCTGTGTTTTCATCATCGGTAAGACGCTTTTAGTGAAAAGAAAGGCCGCTTTCAAGTTGACGGCCTGCATTTCGTCCCAGTCTGCCTCGGATGTTTCTTGAATCAAACCCTGCTTGTAGATCCCGGCGTTGTTGACCAGTAGATCAATACGACCGACTTCCGCTTTGACCTGCGCGATAAAGCGACTCACCTGCTCTGACTGAGCGCCATCAGCAACTGTGGCAATCACCTGTCCACCCTCAGCCCGCAGTTTGTCTGCCGCTTTTTTGAGACGCACAGGGTTTCTTGCGGTGATTGCAACAATCATCCCTTCTGCAATCAAGGCTGTGGCAATTGCCAGCCCGATGCCACTGCTGCCGCCGGTGACCACTGCAACTTGATTTTTTAAATGTGACACGAAGTTTTCCTCCTGGGTTTACAATTGCGCTAAAACACCTTTATTGACCAAAGCTGCACGTTCCGCTCCCATCACTTGTTTGACCAGCTCAAAGGCAAATGCCATTGCTGTTCCAGGAGCACGGCTTGTTATTAAAGGGCCATCCACAACCACGGCCTCTTCTGAATAGTGACAGTTTGTCATTTTCGATTGCACGGAAGGATGCCCCGTTGCCCGTTTTCCATCCAAAAAACCGTAGTCTGACAGGATGGTTGGCGCGGCACAGATTGCAGCAATGAAGGTGCCGCGTGACATTGCCGCTTCAATCAGGGCCTTAACGCGGAAATCAGCCGCCAGGTTGTCTGTGCCGGGTTGTCCTCCGGGTAGGATCAGCAGGTCAAATGCCTTGTCTAAGATCTGATCCATCGTGCAATCGGCAATCATCTTCATTTTGCGTGATCCTGTAATGATCCCGTCAATACTGCCTGCCACGGTGAGCTGAATGCCAGCCCTCCGCAGGATATCAATGACGGTCACTGACTCAATTTCTTCAAAACCAGGTGCAAGCAGTAGTAAGGCTGTTTTCATGTAGTCGCTCTTTTGACGTGAGTGTTATTGAAGCAGATCAATTTCCGTGACATAAGGCCGATTTTAGTCAGAGAGCAGATGTTTGTCAAAGGCCGGAAGGGTCAAAATTGGGGAGGATTATTTTCTGAGGTAGATTCTGGACAGATCGACATAGTTTTGCGCTGATTGAGCCAAAAAAGCAGACTCTTTTTCTGTCAGAGCACGTTTTACTCGTGCAGGAGCGCCGAATGCGAGCACACCGGAAGGAATGGTCGTGCCTTCGGTCACAATTGAACCCGCCCCGATCATTGATCCTGCAGAGATAACAGCCCCGTCGAGAATGGTTGCGGACATGCCAATCAGGACACGGTCGTGAATCGTGCAGCCATGTAAGGTGACATGATGGCCGATGGTGATTTCATTTCCAATCACCAGTGGATGTGTCAATCGTGTGACATGCAGCATGGAGAGATCTTGAATATTGGTACGTGCACCGATTCGGATGTGATGCACATCTCCCCTGGCAACAGAACCGTACCAGATGGAACTTTCGTCGCCAATTTCAACATCACCAATAATATCAGCAGATGGGGCAATGAAGGCCGTGGCTGAGATTTTCGGAAAGATGCCCTTGAAGGAGTCAATCATAGGACTTACACCTGTCGTTCGTGAAGAGAGAGTTTTATGTGCTATCGCTCTGGGGAATACTCGGATTCAGATAGAGGGCATAGGTGCTGAGGATGCGTGTGGCATATCGTGTCGGCAGTTTCTTTCCGGAGCGGATCCATCTTCTGATTCGGGTTGGACCAAAATTGTAAGCTGTTAATGCTGTACGCAAATCCGGAAATTGCAGGGTTAAGGAATGCAGGTAGTGAACGCCGAGACTGATGTTGGTAAAGGGGTCGAAAAAAGCCTCATTTTGATCATTCAAAGCAATCTGTTTTGCGTGTGCCACTGCACGACCTGTTGCAGGAACAATCTGCATCATGCCGATTGCTCCTTTTTTTGAAACCGACCAGTTATAAAATGAGCTTTCGGTTGAAATAAGCGCCAGGATCAATTCTGGATCAAAACCGTAGGCTCTGCTTTCTTGATCAATGTGGTCAATCAATCGGTGATTCTCAATAAATTTTAAGCCTGTGTAATATTTTGACAAGATGCTGTCCATCTTGACTTCTCTGGCACTTCGGACAGGTGGAGGTGGAGGAAGCGCAACGGTAACTAAGGCCGGAACGGGGCCAGGAGGAGAAAGTTCATTTGTGAAGGCAGGCAGAGAAAACAGAACCAGAATGAAGTAAAAAGGTAAGAACCTTGTGTTTATGTAATGATGTTTAAGCATGTTATATCGAAAGATAGCAGGGCGCGTCAGCGGAGGTCAAGCCCCTCAAACGAGGGGGCAAGGCCAAAACCAGAAGAAGACATATGCTATATAGGAGTATTGAGAGTTTTAAAGCGCTAAATAGACTCGGGAATATCTTTCAGAATTAACCAGGGTTTTCCTAACTGAATGATTGTCCGCAGCCGCAGGTTGTTTTTGCGTTCGGATTTTTCATCGAAAACCCGGATTGCTGGAGGTCGTCTTTATAATCAACCTCCGTACCGGTCAGCATTGGAGCGCTGTAGGGATCAATAAAAACATCGATTCCCTGCATTGAGACGACGTCATCTTCTTCGTTGGCCTTTTCTTCAAAAGCCATTCCATATTGGAAGCCAGAGCAACCGCCGCCTTCAACATATATTCTGAGGCCATAACCTGCTTTGTCCTCGTTTTGCATGACTTCTTTGAGTTTAATGCCAGCTTGTTCGGTAATGACAATCATGGTCTGACTCCTTTCGTCTTGATTATTTCTTGTTTCTACTTAATTGTAACAAATTGTGTGCTTGATTTTTTGTGCCGTTATTTTATGCAAAGGAACAGGCACTTGTTGCAACATGGTGATCAAACTCGGATCGAAAATGATGAAAGATGCTCTCGACCGCGATGGCTGCACCCGTTAGCAGGAAACATTGGCCTCTGCCCTTGACCATGTCACAGACCTGTTTGAGCTGGGCAATGTCTTTTTCCTGCCCCTCTCCTGCTTCGATTTTTTCAAGAATCTCGGCGAGGTGAACCGTTCCGAGTTTGCAGGGAGGACACTGTCCACAGCTTTCTTTTGCAAAAAAACGGGCATATTCCACTGCCTTGCCGATCATGCAGGTTTTGTCCGACATGACAATCACCGCCCCGGTTCCCAATGCGGAACCCGCAGCTTTTAGCGTATCAAAATCCAAGCCCAGATCAATGTTAGATGCCGGTAAGACCGGTGTAGAGGGGCCTCCCGGAAAAACCGCCTTCAAGCTTTTTCCCCGTATCCCGCCGCCACAATCAGCAATCAGGTCACGAAGTGAAGTCCCAAGCGGGCGCTCATAAAGTCCTGGCCGATTGACATCCCCCGTCAGCGTAAAAATCATTGTGCCGGAAGCACTTCCGAGACCAATCGCCTGAAAGGCTTCTCCACCTTCACGAAGGATATAGGGCAGGTTGGAAAGCGTTTCGGCATTATTAACCGCGGTCGGTTTCCCAAAAAGTCCGTGTACCGCAGGATAATAAGGCGGTTTGGGTCTGGGAGCTGCAACCTTGCCTTCAATGACTTCCAGCAGGGCAGTTTCTTCTCCGGCCACGTAGCTGCCGGGGCTCTGACAAATCTTCAGCACCACATTTTTCGGTGCTTGCGCAGATGAGTCTCCCCAGTAGCCTTGCTTTTTTGCCTCTTCCAGGGCCGATTCCATAAAACCGATTTCTTCCTCGTAACGACAATTGATGAAAAGAGTGGCTTCCTGAGCACCGATGGCATAAGCAGCAAGAATCACTCCCTCAATCAACTGATGAGGATTGGAACGGAGTAAATAACGGTCTTTAAAGGTGCCCGGTTCATCTTCGGCGGCATTGCAGCAGAGATAGCGTTGCTTCTCACGCTGCTTGATGACCATCTCCCATTTTTTCCAGGTCGGAAAACCGGCCCCTCCTCGTCCACGGAGGTCTGCGGCTTGAACTGCCTTTAGGACACCGGAAGGCCCAAGGCCGAGAATAGCCTTGTCCAGGCCATCATAACCTCCTCGACGACGATAAGTGGCATAGTCGATTGGCTGAAGCGCTAAAAGCGCTTCCAGGGAAATATCCCGTTCCGTTAATATCCGTAAAGAGTCCAAAAATCGCGTCCTTATTTTTGTGTCGAGAGATGTGCAAACATCTCCGCCGAGAAAGGCAAAGCCTTAATAAGACATCAATTTTCGGTTTCTCGCCTGCATATGAGGGCGATGTTTTCTATTTGAAGCAATCTGCGGGTCCACAATTTCTCCACAGGACATGCAGCGATAACCACAAAAGCTCAGCGTCCCTGTATCACTCTGTAAGTCCTGGAAAGATTCTGGAATCATAAAACCACTACACCTTGGACAGTTCATTTGCTACCTCCTTGATTGTTAGCTTACTATTGATGAGCTAACGTAATTAGCAATATAGATGCCAATAAAATAAAAAGAACAAAGATCAATAAAAACAAACACTTAAAAATATTGACTGTCCAGCATTGTAGACAGTACGTTTCAGGTTTGCAACCACTGAAACAAATTCACGATTCAAGATGAAACACGACAAAGCCCTAAGTCCGAAAGCCTCCTAGGGTTTTGACAGGCCGTAGCGTTTCAATTTTCGCCAAAGGGTTGTTCGGCTCATCTTGAGTTTTTCCGCTGTTTTTTTATAATTCCAATGGGTTTGATCCAGTACCTTGGCAATGAGCTCCTGCTCCATGGCTTGCATCGGGTCTTCACCTTCGGCAACGGTTTCGATCACATTCATTTTTACCGGCTGAATATCCTTGCGAAGATGCTCTGCTTCAAAGAGATCCCCGGCGCAAAAGACCATGACATGTTCGATCATGTTCTCCAATTCACGAATGTTACCGGGAAAATCGTAGGCCAAAAGCATGTCCATCGCTTCTGGTGCGACACGCCTGACTTTCCTGCCCATTTCTTTATTAAAACGATGAATAAAGTGCTCAACAAGCAACGGAATGTCATCCTTCCGCTCCCGAAGCGGCGGCAGATTGATCGGGACAACCCGCAGGCGATAATAAAGGTCTTGTCGAAACTCCCTTTCGGCCACAGCTTTTTTCAGATCTTTGTTTGTCGCCGCGACAATACGCACATCCACTTTAATGCGCCTGGAATCCCCTACTTTCTCAATTTCACCTTCCTGAACAGCACGGAGGAGCTTCACCTGGGTTGCGAGGTTAATGTCTCCAATTTCGTCCAAAAAGAGCGTGCCGCCGTCAGCCAGTTCAAATCGTCCCAGTTTGTGTGTGATTGCACCCGTAAATGCACCTCGTACATGCCCAAAGAGTTCGCTTTCAAGCAGACTCTCTGCCAAGGCTGCACAGTTGACGCGAATAAAAGGTTTGTCTTCCCTGGAGCTGTGTTGGTGAATGGAGTGGGCGACCAGTTCTTTGCCTGTTCCGCTTTCGCCCTCTATCAAGACCGTGGCGTTTGTTTTGGCGATTTTGGGAATGAGGTCGTAGATCATCTGCATTCTGTCGTTTTTCCCAACCATGTTTTCAAAGGAATAACGAGCGCGAATGCTTTCAGACATGGCCTTGCTCTTGATGCGTTCTTCAATCAATTGCCACATGAATTTTGCGGCCAGACCGCCAATGATTTCCAGCTGAGGGTAGTTTTTTTCCAGGGCCTCACGCACATTGCTGTTGCCGGTGACGTCAATAATGAGGTCGACTTCTTTTTTTAATAGTCGTGTGTAATCGGTCGCAGTTGGAATTTTGTAATTTCGGGCTAAATCAAATCCGGGGGTTTTATCGTAGATGTCAGCAATGCCAACGACCTGGACGAGCGGATCCTTGTGTAGAATTTCGATGAGAGCGGCACCGCCTCGTCCGGCGCCGATAATAACAACTTTAGTCAAATGAAAATCTCCAGACAGACAAGCCGAAGTTTATAGGGCGTTCTCAGTTAAATAATACAGATCAAGAGAGAGTCAAGGTTAAGAGGAATTTATGTGGGAAAGACATTGTTTTTTTATGGCAGGTCTCGCGACCCACCTAGTTGTACAAGGCCTCATCGACGGTGGCACAAAGACTTTGGACTGTTTCTGCCGAGGCCTGAAGCGCTTTTTGCTCCTCGGCCGTCAATGCAACTTCAACAATTTTGGCGATGCCATCACAACTCAGTTGAATGGGGACACCGATAAAAACGTCGTTTAAGCCATATTCGCCCTTGCAAAGTGCCGAGCAGGGGAGAATTTTATTTTTATCTTTCATGATGGCTTCAACCATTTCAACAATCGCTGCCGAAGGGGCGTAGTAGGCTGATCCGGTTTTAAGCAGTTTCACAATTTCGGCTCCGCCGTCCCGGGTTCTCTGAACGATGGTCTCAAGGCGCTCTTTTGAAATGAAATCCATAATCGGAATGCCTGCAACTGTCGTATAACGCGGCAGGGGAACCATGCTGTCGCCATGTCCACCTAAAACAAGGGTCTGAATATTTTCGACCGAGACATTCAGTTCCAAAGACAGAAAGGAGCGAAAGCGTGCGGAATCCAGGACACCCGCCATGCCCATCACGCGCTCCTTCGGAAAACCACTTGCGCGATAAGCCACATAAGTCATTGCATCAAGCGGATTGGAAACAACAATCAAAATGGCATCGGGGGAATGTTTGCAAACCGCTTCCGTCACCTCTTTGACAATCTTGGCGTTGACACGAAGCAGGTCGTCCCGGCTCATGCCCGGTTTTCTGGCAATACCGGAAGTGATGATGACAATGTCGGAGTCCGCAGTGGCTTCATAATCAGCCGTTCCTTTTAAGCGACTATCGTAGCCATAAATCGGTGCAGACTCCCAGAGATCAAGTGCTTTCCCCTGAGGCATTTCAGGCTCAATATCCAGCAAGACCACATCGGCCAGGGCCTTTTCTGCAAGGCGTTGCGCCGCTGTTCCACCCACATGTCCGGCACCGATAATGGTTATTTTTCTTCTTTTATTCATCGTAGGCCTTCGTCCATTCTGCGTTGTTTTCAATCGGAAAAATCATCAAAAAACGAAACACGAATTCTACCCGAAAAGGACAAATGAAGCAAGAAAGATCCAAGTCCTGAAACGTGTATTTCTGTTTTTGTTTCACCTTGAATCGCCACGCAATTCGGGTGGGGTTTCGTCTAAGCCTTTTTTATCAGCTTCAAGGCGATTTTATTGTGGGAAGCAGAAAAAGGATAATGCTCGAGTGTTGCAATGTTGACCCACTTAAAGGGTATTTCAACTTTCACCTGAGTCGTCAGCTGAAAGATAAAAACATGAAGTGTCATTTTGAAATGGGTAAAGACATGTTTGATTGTCATCCAGGATGGTTCTGTTTCAATCTCTAAATCCAAGTCATTTTTTAAATAAACACGCATGGCCGCTTCAGGGTTTTTATCAGAGGATAAGTGCTCGGCGATTGCTGAGATGCGATCTCCAGGAAATTCCCATAGTCCGGCCAATAGGCCCTTTAAGGGTCTTTTTCTGATCAGAACGGTCTGACCACTCACAATCACCCCGGCGACATAATCAAAATGGGGGATTTTTTTTGTTGGTTTTTTCAGGGGGATGACTGCCTGTAGTTTTTCTCGCTTTGCGCCGCAACTGTGTTTGACGGGGCAATCGTCACATTTTGGCTGTGTCGGTTTACAGATCGTCGCCCCCAGATCCATGATGGCCTGCAAATAAAAACCGGGCTTCTGTTGTGGCAGCAGTGCAGTCGATAGTGCCCACAATC
>CAZRYI010000040.1:0-11253 GCA_964604255.1 uncultured Nitrospirota bacterium | reverse complement strand
GCCCCATCCCGAAGTTTCGCGATATCAGGCTGTCATCCAAAGAGAAGGCAAGCAGTACATCGCAATTGATCATAGCGGAAAAGGCTTGAAGGTCAATGGCACAACAACTGAGCAAAAGATGCTTCAGCAGGGCGACTTGCTCCGTGTCGGCGCATTTCGATTGATTTTCGAGTCCGATCAGATTGAGGACAAACAGGGCGACACGATGACCTGGGAGTCTACGCTCGACCTGCCTCGCCAGTATTTCGCAAAGGGAAAAACTGGAAAGTGTGAACTGGTTGTGGTTCAGGGGCCCGATGAAGGCAAACGCATTTCGATTGGCAAAGGGGTCATCCGAATTGGCCGCAGTGTGCGAGGTAGTTTCCCGCTCTCGGATAAAACCGTCTCTAATGTTCATATGGAAATCGAATCGACAGCAGAAGGCATTCAAGTTCGCGACATGGGCAGCACCAACGGCACACGCATTGACGGACGCACCATACAGAGCCAAACCATCGAAATCGACGCTGAAATTCAAATTGGCAAAACCACCCTCAAAGTCTTTCTGGAAGAAGACACCCTGCCGAACGCACATACTTCTCTCGGAAAACTCATCGGCCAGGCCCCGAAAATGGTCGAGGTCTATTACCTTCTTCGAAAAGGTGCGACCAGCGATGCACCCGTGCTGATACAGGGAGAAACAGGTTGTGGCAAAGAACTGGTCGCCAAAGAGGTGCATCGCCTCAGCCCTCGCACCAAACGACCCTTTATTACGGTGGACTGTAGTTCCATTCCGAAAGACCTGATTGAGTCAGAACTCTTCGGCCATGAAAAAGGGGCCTTTACCAGTGCAATTGCCCAACGCTTGGGGGCCTTCGAGTTGGCAGATGGCGGGACAATCTTCCTGGATGAAATTGGAGAACTCCCGCTTGAGATGCAGCCGAAACTCTTGAGAGTGCTTGAAGATAAACGCTTTAAACGCATCGGTGGCAGCGAACTGATCCACTCTGATTTTCGTGTCATTGCAGCAACAAATCGCTGGTTGGATCAGGAAGTGATGCAAGGCCGTTTTCGTAAAGATCTTTTTTTCAGGCTGTATGTGCTGCCTGTTTTTTTGCCGCCACTGAGGGAACGCCAGGAGGATATTCCACTCCTGGTTGCTCATTTTCTGGAAGGAAAGGCGGTAGAGGTGCCAAAGGAGGTACTCGACAAACTCATCCAGCATCCCTGGCCGGGCAATGTACGGGAACTGAGAAATGTGATGGAACGCGGTGTGGTGATGATGGAGGGAAATCGGCTGCGATCTAAAGATCTGCTTTTCCTGGAGACGGGGAAAAAAGGAAATGGGCCGATGCCCTGGGAAAAAAGAGACCATCTGCCACCGCCGGAATCGCTTGAGGAGATAGAAAAACAGGTGATCCGACGGACCCTTAAGTCTTGTGAGGGAGACAAAAAACAGGTTGCCAAGACCTTAGGCATTGCACTCTCGACACTTTATGAAAAAATAAAACGCTATGGCATCGACAATGATTGAGACTTGGATGTTGTAAAATCAGGCACAAAAAAAGGGAACCCTAAAGTCCCCTTTTTTTGTGCCTGATTTTATTGAAAATTTAGTTCTCTGTGGTAAAAGCCTTTTTCAGAAGGGGTTCAACCTCTCCTTTTTTTTCCATTTCGTCGAGGATGTCGGTATCCCCGTAAAACTCACCATCAATGAAAACTTTTGGAAGCGTTGGCCAGTTGGTCATTTGAGAAAGGGCCTCTCGTTTTTCCATATTCCTTAAGACATCGACCACTTCAAAATCATAACCATATTTGTTGAAAAAAACAATGGTTTCTTGGGTAAATCCACACATCGGCATCGACTTCGTGCCTTTACCGTAGATTAAGATTTTGTTGTCGGCCACTTCTTTTTTTATTTCTTCGTCAATGCTCATTTTGATGGGTTCTCCTTACAAAAATAATGAAACTAGTACGTATTAAGCCCCTGAGGCTTCTTCCGGTGTCTTGGAGTTGATTTCCAAGGCATGAATGCGACCGTCCTTCATTGGCTCGTTTAAGGCTTGATAGACAAAGCGCTGACGGTCGAGCAAGTTCTTTCCCTCAAAAGCTGTGGACACGATTCGGACTTGAAAATGATCCATCGTGCCGGTACGGTCTGTGATCGAAACCTCTGCATCGGGCATCGCTTTTTGAATATAAGAGATGAGGATATCCTGACTAATCATTGTACATTTCCCTTCCCATACAGTGTGAATAAGAAAATTATAACCCAGCACATTTCTGATCGTAAAGAAAAAAAAGAGTGCTTCATTCGAGTCTTTTCATACCTACTTTAATAAGATTTCAAGCTCCGCTTTTGCTGTAATTCGCTGTAGATATTCTATTTTTTTCTCCGCCTCTTTTTGAGTGATTAAAAAGGTTTCAATCTGCCGACTCACCTCTGACAAAGTGCGGCCCTCAAACAAATCGGAATGTTCCTGGAAATAGTCTTCAACAACTTTTGGACTGATAAAAACAAATCCCTTGATCCGTTCATTCAAGAGTTGCTCAACCCAGAGATACTCACGAATCTCGTCCTCCAATTCTGATTGGATCAATCCGGTCTGACGAAGCGCCGCCTCAAAGGTCGCGTCGCTTTCAAAACGCTTCTGGATTTTTTTCAGCCTTTCCGCAATCGCGCTAGCTGTCGGTGCTTGCAGAATAAATCGTTTGGCTTCAGGACGGAGCAAACGCTGATGAATGACTTGATCGAGGCGCCTAGAAAGGTCGGATTTTTCTCTAGGAGATGCAAAAAAAAGCCGATGCCGCTCCAGATCCGAATAAAAAATAAGCTCACGAATCGGTTCACGGGATTTAATTGTCACAAGCGCAGCAATCCCCTCTACAATTTGTTCGGCCCGTGCAGGAGAAGGGATCAGCACAGAAAACAATACTGAAATGAGTAGGGCGATCATCAGCTTCAACCTTGACAGGACACTAGGGTGCCAAAAGGACTTGTGTGCCAGAGAGAAAGTCATGTAAGGCACGTTTTTTCCGTCCGAAAATAGACATCAAAAAACCAAAACCAAAAAAAGACGCAGAGATAAAAAGTCCGAGTGCTCTAAAAAAAGCCTGAGGTGGCGAGGGAGGGCCGGGTGTGTCAGTGCCATCAACAACGACCATAATTCGGAGGATCATCTTGCCCGGCGTCTGACCGCAATGCGTGTGGAAAAAAGTATAATACCCAAGCTGAACAAAAAAGAGACTACCAAGTGAAATACTGCCCAGAGCGGAGAGATCAAAGAAACCCAGTCCATCCGCTTGATGCGCAAGCGATAAAGCGGCCATTCCCGCCAACATGAAAAGCTGAAAAAGCAAAGCGATGAGGGCGGTGTCAATAAGGGTGGAAATGACACGGCGGATAAAACCGGCGGGTCGGGGAGACGACACGCTTTCACCTGAGTCCCAATAATCTGCTTCAGGCATTTGAGGGCTGTGGCGCATGACCATTTCTCATCTCATATTGCACAATTGCCAGGGCGGCCAGGGCCGCTGTTTCTGCTCGAAGAATTTGCTCACCCAGAGAAACCGGCAGGAAACCGGCCTTAAACGCTTCGCTGACCTCGGTCGGCTCCCATCCCCCTTCTGGCCCGATCAAAATTATCCCGGCCTCGGGTGATTGTGCAATTTCCAGCCTGATTGTATCACCACAGGGTTCCGTGGGGGTTCTTTCTGAAAAAATAAAACGAAAGCTCTCTGAATGCGCGTTCTCTGAATCTGAAACAGTTTGGGCCAGAAAAGTCGGCAAATCAATGGGGGGATCAATCTGCGGTAAAGACCAGCGGCAGGACTGCTGAGAGGCCTCGGTGATAATTTTCAGCCATCGTGATTGCTGGTGAGGGAGTCGTTCCGGGCGAACCCGAACAACGGTGCGCTCGGTGAGCAGCGGCGTGAGTCTGGAGACGCCCAGTTCGGTCGCCTTTTGCATGACCCAATCCATCTTTTCCCCTTTCAACATACCAAAGGCAAGATGAACTTTCCCAAGTACCGGGCCTGGAGCAGGGACTTCTGATTCGATCTCTAACTGGAGTGGATCAGGATAGGCAGCAATCACCCGTGTTAAGTAGCGCCTGGGGTGTTCATCTACCAAGGTGAGGGATTCGCCAGGCTTCAAGCGAAGGACATCACGCAAGTGGTGCTCAAGGTCGGGGCCAAGCGAGACCTTTTTATCGTCAATTTGATCGGATCGAATAAAATAGACGGGCATGATGCCTTCAGGTTTGAAAAACGGGCCTACTCAAATATCCCTTTGACTTTTCCTAAGAGTGAAGCTGAATGAGAATCGACCTCTTCACCACTTTCTTTGGCATAGGCTTCCAGGATTTCTCGTTGTTTGTTGTTCAGTTTTGTCGGGATCGTCACACGTATCGTGACAAGCTGATCTCCAAGTCCATAGCCGCGCACATTCGGGAAACCGATGCCTTTCAGGCGAAGCGTCTTGCCATCCTGTGTGCCTGCGGGAATTTTGAGTGAGGTCTCGCCTTTGATTGTCGGCACACTGATTTTTCCACCTAAAGCCGCTTTGACAAAACTGACTTCGGCCTCATAAAGAATATGGTCGCCATCACGGGTAAACTGCGCATGGTCTTTAACGGTCAAGACAACATAAAGATCTCCGGGCGGGCCTCCGTTGACACCCATTTCTCCTTCGCCCGCAACACGAAGCCGTGTGCCCGTATCCACGCCGGGCGGCACACGCACTGAGATGGTCTTTTCCCGTTCATTGTAACCTTGCCCCCGGCATTCAGTACAGGGGTTTGCGATCATTTTTCCTGAGCCATGGCAGGTAGAACAGGTTCGGCTGACCGTAAAAAATCCCTGCTGAAAACGCACTTGCCCCGCGCCGTTACAGGTATTGCAACGCTTGGTTGCACCGCCCTTTGCGCCCGTCCTCTTACATTTGTCGCAGGACTCAGGACGCCGAAGGCGGATTTTACCTTCTTTGCCAAAAAGGGCTTCCTCAAATGACACGGTCATGTTGTAACGTAAATCATTTCCGGCCTGTGCCCTGCGTCCACCGCCACCGGGCTGACCGCCAAAAAACTCCTCAAAAATGTCTCCAAAAACATCGGAAAATCC
Organism: uncultured Nitrospirota bacterium; assembly: GCA_964604255.1. Classification (GTDB taxonomy): domain Bacteria; phylum Nitrospirota; class Nitrospiria; order SBBL01; family JAADHI01; genus JAJDBU01. The sequence goes on along the minus strand of CAZRYI010000040.1, from coordinate 6,153 downwards.
ACCCGCTCCGCCGGGGCCAGGGCCACCTGCCCCCACACCAGCATGACCAAATTGGTCATACTGCTGCCGCTTTCCGGCATCGCTCAGCACACTATAGGCTTCGTTGGCTTCCTTAAAAGCCGCCTCCGATTTTTTGTCGCCTGCATTTCGATCCGGGTGATGCTTGAGCGCAAGTTTCCGGTAGGCTTTTTTCATTTCATCTGCCGAGGCATTTCGCTCGACACCGAGGATTTCGTAATAATCTCTCTTACTGGCCATGCATTTTCCTTAAACGAAAGAGGGCAGTTGCCGATTGGCAACTGCCCTCTAAAAAAACCACTTATTTATTTTTTATCTGTTGTTTCCTCAAACTCGGCATCCACCACCGTCTCGCTGGCTTTTGACGAATCGCCGCTATCGGCCGACCCTTCTTCTCCGGCGCTTGCACTTGGGCCTGCACTTGCACCCATGTCCGGGCCGGGGCCACCCGTACCAGCCTGGTCTTCAGCTGTTTTTTTGTACATTTCTTCGGCCAATTTGTGAGAAACCTTGGACAGGGCATCCAGGGCGGCTTTGATCTCATCAACATCATCGGCAGCGACTACTTTTTTGCACTTTTCGAGTTCTGTTTCAACAGCGCTTTTCTCTTCTTCAGAGATCTTATCTCCGAATTCTTTCAAGGATTTCTCGGTCGAATAAATCAGGCTATCCGCCTCATTTCTGGCCTCAACCAGGGCTTTTTTCTTTTTGTCTTCGTCAGCGTGGGCTTCACCTTCTTTCACAAGACGGTCGATTTCTTCATCACTTAAACCGCTGGAGGCTGTGATTTGAATCGACTGCTCTTTTCCCGTTGCCAAATCTTTCGCTCCGACATGCACAATGCCATTTGCATCAATATCAAATGTCACTTCGATCTGAGGCACACCGCGCGGCGCAGGGGGAAGGCCCACGAGGTCAAACTGACCCAGCAGTTTGTTGTCTGCTGAGAGCTCGCGCTCACCCTGGCTGACCCGAATGGTGACGGCGTTTTGATTGTCTGCCGCAGTCGAAAAGGTCTGACTTTTTTTGCTTGGGATGGTGGTATTTCTGTCGATGATTCGGCTGAAAACACCTCCGAGGGTCTCAATTCCGAGTGAAAGCGGTGTGACATCAAGCAGCAGCACATCTTTCACATCGCCCTTCAACACGGCACCCTGGATTGCGGCACCGATTGCAACTACTTCATCCGGGTTGACACCTTTGTGCGGTTCTTTTTTGAAGAAGGACTTGACCACTTCCTGAACCTTGGGCATCCGGGTCATGCCACCCACCAAGACAACTTCATCAATTTCACTTGGGTCGAGATCAGCATCGACAAGCGCTTTTCGACAGGGTTCGATGGATCGAGTGATGAGAACGTCAACCAATTGCTCCAACTTAGCGCGTGTAAGCTTGATGGCAAGATGCTTCGGGCCGGAGGCATCTGCTGTAATAAAGGGCAGATTGATTTCCGTCTCCTGGGAGGAGGAGAGTTCGATTTTTGCCTTCTCGGCAGCTTCTTTCAAACGCTGCAAAGCCATCTTATCTTTTTTAAGATCAATGGCATTTTCTTTCATAAACTCGTCGGCCAACCAGTCGAGAATGGTCAAGTCAAAGTCATCTCCACCCAGGTAGGTATCACCATTGGTCGATTTAACCTCAAAGACACCATCGCCAATTTCAAGAATCGAGATATCAAAGGTGCCGCCGCCCAAATCATAGACTGCAATCTTCTGATCCGATTTTTTATCGAGACCGTAGGCAAGCGCCGCTGCCGTGGGTTCGTTGATGATGCGTAAGACCTTGAGACCCGCAATCGCTCCAGCATCTTTTGTGGCCTGTCGTTCACTGTCGTCAAAATAGGCGGGTACGGTGATGACGGCTTCCGTCACTTTTTCACCCAGATACTCTTCAGCATCCTGACGCAGTTTCTGGAGTATCATGGCCGACACTTCAGGCGGACTGTACTTTTTTCCCTGAATTTCAACGTGGGCATCACCGTTGTCGGCTTTCACCATTTTATAGGGGAGACGCCCCATTGCATCTTGAACCACCGGAGAGTCCATCTTGCGACCCATGAGCCGTTTGATTGAAAAGACGGTATTCGTCGGGTTTGTTACAGCCTGCCGACGTGCAACCAAGCCAACCAAGCGTTCGCCTTTGTCGGTGATGGCCGCGACTGAAGGCGTGGTTCGGTTGCCTTCTGCATTTGAGATCACTTCCGGGTCTCCGCCTGTCACAACGGACATGCAGGAGAAGGTGGTGCCTAAATCAATTCCGATTACTTTTCCCATGTTTTCCTCCTTCTTAAATTATACTTAATATAGTTTGTGTATTGTCTTGTAAAACAAGCGACTTTAGGCTTTTTCAGCCTCGTCTTCCGGCATTTCTGGCACTTCATCTGGCGCTTCAGTCGATGTTGGTTCGGCTTTTTTTGCGACAATGACCAGAGAAGGCCGAAGCACTCTCTCTTTCAGAAAATAGCCTTTTTGTGCCTCTGAGACGACTGAACCTTCCGCAACATCCGAATCGGCTGCAATCTCTGATTGTCCGACCGATTGATGGAAGCTTGGATCGAAAGCTTGATTGAGGCATTCAATGGGCCGGACGCCGAATTTATCAAGCACAGAAAGAAACTGCTTCTGAACCATGGCAAGCCCTTCAAGCATCTTGTCAAAATCCTGTGTCTCTTTGGAATGCACCAACGCCCGCTCCAGGTTGTCGATGACGGGCAGGATTTCTTCTAAAATACGCTCGTTCGCAAATTTTGCCAGTTCCGTCTTTTCCTTTTGGGTCCGTTTTTTATAGTTTTCAAAATCGGCCAGGGTACGAAGATAGCGATCATGGTTTTCTTTCGCTTCCTGCTCAAACTTGTCGGTCTTCGTTTCCTCCTGAAGCACTTCCGGTTCTACAGCCTCTGAGACAAGCTGTTCTTCAATTGACTCGTTTTCAGGGCTTTCTTCCTGCATTTCTTTGTTCTCGATCAAGACTTCCTCCTTGAAAAATGAGGGCACAGCACCCAGGGTTTTCAACCATTTTCTGAACACTGCACTCCAACATCTGCCCCCTTATTTTGAGTCCCGGGAGGCGTTCATTCCGTAGATAATCATGAGTCCTTCTAAAGTCAAGGTCGGTCGGATTTTTGAAATTGATTTGCAATCGCCTGCAACAAGGGCCGCAAGCCCTCCGGTTGCGATGACCACTGTTTTTTTTCCGATTTCGTCATGAATCCGTTTGACAATTTCGTCGATCAGTCCCACCGTGCCAAAAAAGAAGCCGGACTGCATACTGCCCACCGTATCACTCCCAATAACCTGCGTCGGTCGCTTTAATGCGACTTCGGGCAGTTTTGCAGCACGTTTAACAAGGGCTTCGGCTGAAAGTGCCATGCCGGGAGCAATCACACCGCCAAGATAGGCCCCTGTTTCAGAGACCACACAAAAAGTCGTCGCCGTACCTAAATCCACAATCACCAGCGGGCCACCATAGAGTTGATAGGCTGCAGCCGCGTTGACAATGCGATCTGATCCGACTTCTTTAGGATTGTCATATTGAATCGTCAGCCCGGTTTTGAGTAAGTCACTCACGATCATCGGATCAATTGAAAAGTATCGCTGTGACATTTCTTGAAAGAGTGGGGTGAGAGGCGGCACAACGCTTGAGAGAATGACGCCCTTGATTGCATCGGCAGAAATGCCGTGGGAAGTCAAAAGGTTGCACATCAACATGCCGTATTCGTCCGAAGCCTTATGCAGATCACTCGCAATCCGCCAAGTAGCGACAAGGGTCTTTCCCTTAAAGATGCCAAAGACCACATCACTGTTTCCGATATCAATCACCAAGAGCATGATTCATTTTTCTCCTTAATTTATGGAAGAGACAGGTCGGCAATTACATTCTTCTTGCCACACTCAAGTCAAACCGCCTGTAAAACGGGGTCAGTCAATTGATGTTTATGTAGACAATTAAAGTGGCCCCTTGTATCATTTTTTTGCGTCTAACAGCAGACACTCACAGAAAGGATGACCCAAGATGAAATTTCTACATACCCGTATTCGTGTCAGCAACTTAGATAAATCCATTAATTTTTATTGCCAGCACTTTGGTTTTCAGTTGAAACAGCGCTCAGATCAATCTCCCTCCGGCAACCACATTGCCCATTTGGCGCTCCCCGGCAATGCACATTTGCTGGAACTGACCTGGTCTGCAGATTACGAATTAAAGATCCCAGAAGACCTAATGCATTTAGCCTTTGGAGTGCCGGATTTGATTGTTTATTGTGGACAGCTCGAAAAAGCAGGGCTCGAAATCTGGCCGGAAGGCTGGCGAACAACATTCGTTTCCGGTCAAAAAATGGCTTTTATTGATGACCCAGACGGCTACGAAATTGAGTTGCTCGAAGATGATGTTTAAACATTTTGAGGCAAAAAAATGAGGGGATGAAACCTGAACTTTTAACTTAGGGATGTATCGTGGAGAGGGGTGAGACGCTGTGCTTGAAAAACGGTGGGAGGGGCCTTAAGTGAACCAACATCGGCATTTTTGCATTTTGTGCTGTTGTTCGGCGTACAAGCCTTTTGTGCAAGCAGCACTGACAAGTGCTTGTCGATGAATCGCATGATTTCTCATTAAGTCACTCAGGCCCGCATCCACCTTTGATGAAAAAAATGATGACACCATTTTATTGACTTCCTTTGCCTTTAAGCGAAACATTATCTCAACACCGTCGGGATATTTGTTGCGCGAAACTCGGGGCGAATCAGAATCGGCTCTCCGACAAAGGGACCGTCAAAACGTTCCGGCTCTGTGGGGATGGGAATACCACGGCCCATAAATGCCACCCAGTCAGTGGTGATTTCTTTGAGTGCTTCTGCCAGCTTGGTTTTGACTGCGGTAAAGGCCCAGAAGAGCGCCAGGTTGATAAAAATAAATGCGACCGGAATCACGATGCCATATGTCAGAATTTGATTGATCATTATATTCTCCTTTATAAAATACTGTTTCGTTTCTCTTGTCCTCCCATATAAGCAATGACCGTGCCAAAACAACAAACCCTTAAAAATCAAAGAGTTAAGTGTTTTAAGCGGGTAAGAGACCCGTTACAATGTTTCATCGGGCAACAAGTGTTTCGTTTACAAATGAAACGTTTAGCTCATCTCTGGGCTTATTCTGGTCATTTTTTAAATAATCACTGCTAGGAGGCTGTCGGGCTTAGGGCTTGTTTGTAGAGAGGCGAGGGTCAATCAAGGGAATTGTTTCGATCTATCGAAGTGAATAGTGGATCTATTTAATGTCCACATAGGTTTGTTCAAAGAGGCCAGCGATCCATTGCTCCTGAAGCTGAGTCCGCTGTTTGGAGAGCAGTCGCTCTTCGATTTCCTTTTTGACTGCTTCAAAGTCCTGCAAGCGTCCGGCTTCCCGCAGCTCTACCTTGAAGATGTGAATACTTTGTGCGCCGTGATGAGGTGGACTGACGGTGCCGGCTTGAACATCGGAAAGGATTTCTTCGATTTCAGGAGAGAGATCCCCTTGATTAAAAAAACCTAAATTTCCCGCCTTTGCCCTTCTCGGGCCTTCACTATATTTTTTGACCAGGTCGGCAAAAGCAACACCTTTTTCTAAAGCGGTGTAAATGCTCGCCAGCTTTTCCTTAATTTGTTTCCTTTTTTCCTCAGAAGACTCTGAGCCACCTTTTAATAGCAGCCGACTCAGACGCACACGGTCGGGCAGCCTGAATTGATCCGCATTGTTGTCATAATGATGTCGCACCGCCGCTTCCTTGAGCTTGAGATTGATATTAACCTCTCTACTCAGCAGTTTTAAAATCAGCAATTGATTTTCAAGGTCATTCACGTATTTGCGCCAAGTTTGGTTTTCGGAAGCAACCGCCTCCTTAAACGCCGCTCGGTTCGGGAAGCGATTTCTCGTCTCAATATCATTCAAGGCGTATTCGATTTCCACCTCGCTGACTGAAACACGTTTTCTGCGAACCTCCCGCAAAATCAGACGCTCTTCAATAAGTCGATGAATCAGGACGGATCGATCTTCTTCTTGTCCCGGCTCTTTAGGAGTGAGTGAAAGTCGATCCAGATCACTCTGCGTGACAATTTCGTCTCCGACGACAGCAACAACGGCATCAATCACAGTTTCGCTATG
>CAZRYI010000039.1:0-11413 GCA_964604255.1 uncultured Nitrospirota bacterium | reverse complement strand
AGATCTGCTTCGACTTGTTTGATGAGCGTCTCTAGATTAACGCGTTCAACCCTGCGGTCTTTTTTTGAAATTGAAACAAGGGTCAGCAGGTCTTGAATCAGGGCTTTCATGCGCAGTGCAGACTCTTTAAGAAAACGGAGGTATTTTTTGCCTTGCGCGTCGAAACCTTCGCCATAATCCTCCAGCAAAAAACTGGAAAAAGCCTCAATGCCGCGAAGCGGTTCTTTTAAGTCGTGAGACACCATGCGGGTGAAATCGTCCATTTCTTTTAAATTTTCATCCAGCCGCCGACTCATATCAAGTGCGTTCACATGAAAATAAGCTTCAATCGCCAGAACCATGTCGATGCGAAAAATTTTTCGCACGGCTAAATCACGGGCTTTCCCATGATCCGCTTCGTGTTGATAGGCTTCTGCAATCGTTTCGGAAAGCAGGTTTTCATAAAAGGAATAGGTGGCCATATACCACTTCGGCTCAAGGCCAATACGGTGATGAACCATGCCGGTTTTCAGGCGTCGCTCAAAGTAGTTTTGATCAAAACGACCTTCAAAAATTTCCATTAGATAATTTTTTTGGGAAGTCATCAGGCGGTCGATGGTGGCTTGATCTTTTAATAATAGCCGGGTTTCCCGATAAGAAAGCAGGTGCTGATAAAAACCCGTGACGATTTCGTCAGCATGTCCTTTTGCGAAATCCTGCATACCAGTTAACAGGGCAATGTCACTTTGAGTCAGGCCGATAAAGGTCATCCGTCGTTCGATTTCTTTCATGTCAATACCCATCACAGGCATAAGCTCGGCATTATTTGTTGGTTTTGAAAGCGGGAATTCAGAGGGAGGGCATGTCATTAAGGGGTCTCCTGAGATCGTATTCACTGTGGTAGGCCCGCACGCATTTGACAGCGTGTCGGCCTCACAATATAATCCCGTCAGCATATCCGACAGACCCCTTAAATTCAAGCAATGGGAGCGTTCCAGAGGATTCTATGGACTTTGATTCCAAAATAGATGCAACGACAGTTCCAATTTTACTCGTCGAAGACAGTCTCACCGATGTTGAAATCATTCGGCTTTCCTTACAAAAAAGCGGTTTAAAAAATCCGCTTCACCACGTCAAGGATGGGCAGGAAGCAGTCGATTTTTTACATGACCGAACCATTCAGCCCGGTGTACTCATTTTAGATATCCACTTACCGAAGATGAGTGGGATTGACGTGCTGAGAGTCGCAAAAAAGGTAGACCCTCATGCCGTTGTGATTATGCTGACCGGACAAAGCTCTGTCAAAACGGCCGTTCAATCACTACGCCACGAAGGCGCCTTTGATTACATTGAAAAATCAAAAGATGATTTGCCTCAGCTGGTTGAAGCCGTTCGCCTGGCTGTTGAAAAAAGAGCGCTTTCACACCGGACAATGTGGCCGCTGGCATCAGAGGGCATCAATCATCTTGTCGATACCGCAAAGATTGAGCGGACTTTTGGACTTTCAAAGAGAGAGATTGATGTGCTCAAATGTTTATTCAGCGGCGGAAAAAACAAAGAAATCGCTGAAAAACTCTTCATCAGTGAGCTGACTGTCAAAGTCCATCTCAAAAAAATCTATGAAAAAATGAATGTTCACAGTCGAACGACACTCTTCTCAAAAATCCTGTCCAGTTCGCTCGCTTAAGCCGACAGCTGATAGGGGACGTGGCGTTTCGCAGTAGCGCGTTCCACCGTAAAATCGGTTCGATACCTGTTTAAGATCACCACCTGATCAACGACTTCTCCACATTGAATGCACCGGGAAATCGGGAGTCCCCCCTCGTTTGTAAAGATTACTTCGCCTACCATCATTCCATGACATCTCGGACATCTCATAACATTCTCCTCTTTGAGGTTTATGTTTCATTGTCTGGGTCATTCTGGTGAACAAAAATTTTATGCCGCTTCCAGCTGCTTTGCTGTCCAATGCAGTCAAGTCGCTTAGGTGCATTCTTGCGGAATGGGAAAAAAGAAACAATACCCCGAAAGGGGTATTTTATGAGGCATTCAGGCATTTCTTTAAATCAGATTTTTGTCAATAATCCAATATAAATTCAAAAACCCAGAATGAAACGACCACAAAGATGAGGTCGAAAACTGCGAGCAATTCGATCCAGTGCTGGTACATTGAGAGCGGATCTCCGCTCAAGGCCCCGCGTGTCGCTTCGACGGCACCAATAAAAATAGGCACCGACAGGGGCAGAAGCAAAATAGGGAACATCACTTCACGGGCTCGGATTTGCACAGTCAAGGCCGAAAAGAGGGTGCCCAATGCAGCAAGGCCAATCGTCGCAACAATGGAAATCAGGAAAAGCGGAAGAAGGTGCCCATCAATATCCAGGTTGAAAAAAAGGATAAAAAGCGGGTAGAGCACAATTTCGACCGAAAGCATGAAGAGTAGATTCCCCAGGAATTTCCCGAGATAAATCGCACCCTTTGGAATGGGAAGGGTTTGAAAATACTCCATGCAGTCGTTGTTGACTTCAACCAGAAAGGATTTGCCGAGACCAATAATCGCAGTAAAACCAAAAGCAACCCAGATGACACCGGGCATAATTTCTTTTACCACGTCGGGATCGAGAGAAAAACTGAAACTGAAGATGAAAATGACGTTCAGGGCAAAGAAAAACATGGAGGAAATGTTTTCCCGGTTACGGTACTCACTGAGTAAATCCTTCCAGATGATCCATCGAATCACTCTAAAAAAGGTCATCGGCTTCAACCATTTCTTTCACTGTAATCTCTTTCAAGGCGGATCGATTTAAGATGCCTATTCTGTGCGCCACTTCCGCTGTTTTTTCACGCTCATGGCTTGTCATTAAAACGGTCGCCCCTTCTGCGGTGAAGCTTCGGATGCAGTCATTCAGCATGGCAGTGCCGCGCTCATCCAGGGAAGCGTAGCCTTCATCCAAAAAAAGCACCTTGGGACGAATCAAGAGGGCTTTGGCGATAGAGAGTCTTTTTTTCATGCCGGCAGAAAGGTCGCGACTGCGCAAGTGGGCAAAGCGACCAATCCCCACACGATCCAGGGCTTTTTTGATTTCGAGGTCATTGGGGTTCCAACCGCGTATACCGGTGGCAAATTGAATGTTTTCTTTCACACTCAGATCATCATAAAGATAAGAACCGTGGCCGATGAGATAAATCAATTCGCGCACTTTCACCCGATCCCGTTTGCCATCAAAACCCAGGATTTCAAAACGTCCGCTTGATGGCCGATGCAGGGTTGCAAAAATGCGCAGCAGGGTTGTCTTTCCCGCGCCGTTTGGACCAAAAAGGGCGTAACATTCCCCGGCGTTGATCTCAATCGAAATCTCTTTAAGCACCTGAAAATGTCGGAAAGATTTAGAGAGCGTTATGCCGCGAATTGCAACTGCCATAAAGAGAAAAAGTGTCTTTCAATAGTAGGGTTAAGTGATTGACAAGGGGCGGATGGTAGCACGCTGTTTGGGAAGGGTCAAGACAGGAAAAAAGCACTTCTTCAGGCCTTGTCCTTTCGGGAAAAAAGAACTGACAAGACAAAGATGGCGGATGCGATCAGAACAATTGTGGCACCGGAAGGCACATCAAACCAGTAGGAAAGCAGTACCCCCAACCACGATGAGGCTGCACCGATAATCGCCGAGTAAATCATCATGGAACGCATATTGGTGGCCCACTGTTGGGCGGCAGCGGCCGGAATCACCAGAAGCGCAAAAACAAGGATGGCACCGACAGCTTTTAAAGCAATGACAACCGCAAGCGAGATGAGATTCAGCAGCAAAAAAGAAAGCCGCTTCGCAGGAATCCCACTGGCTTCGGCCATTTCCTGATCGAAGGAGATAAAATGAAACTCCTTAAAAAAAAGGGCGAGCGTGCCCAGAATACCGAGCGACAACACAAAAATGATGGTGAGGTCAGTCTTTGTGACCGAGAGGATACTGCCAAAAAGGTAGCCGTAAATTTCCGGGCGATAGCCCTCCATCAATCCGATAAACAACACTGCGAGCGCCATCGTAAAGGTATAAAAGACACCGATAGAAACATCGGGCCTCATCTTTCCTTTTTCTTGAACATAAGAGGTGAGCCAAACCGTGGAAAGCCCAAAGAGCAGGGCCATTAAAAAGGGCGAAAAACCCATTAAAAAAGCAAAAGCTACCCCGGCAAAAGCAGCATGGGCAGTGCCTGCGCCAATAAAAGTTACCCCGCGTAGTACAGCAAAAACCCCAATGGTGGAACAGGACAAAGCAATGAGAAAAGAGCCTAAAAAAGCCCGCTGCATAAAACCGTATGACAAAAATTCAAACATCCTATATGGCTTTCAGCTTGTTTAGATAAGGTTTGAGTACAAGGCACGAGGAGCGCAGAACCGCAGCAACGCGGTAATCGAATCTTATATAGGTGAGATGAAAGTCATACATGGTTGTGGGTGTCGTGGACGATGATATAAGGCCGCTGATCTCGTATTGCCACAATGACTTCATCGCCATAAACCGGGCTTAAAATTTCTTTTGTGAGGATGTCTGCCGGTTTGCCCACTGCATGAAGCTTGTTTTTTAAGACGATGAGCGTTTCAGCGATTGGGCTGATCATGTTGATGTCATGGGTCACAAACACAATTGTCAGGCGGTATTTCTGGTGAAGTGTGCAGATCAACTCGCTTAAACGACGTTGCGTTGCAGCGTCGATACCAGTGGTCGGTTCGTCTAATAGCAGGATTTCCGGCCGCTGAGACAGGGCCCGGGCGATCAACACCCGCTGTTGCTCTCCCCCGGAAAGCTGTCCAAAAGCGCGTTCTTTTTTATCTACCATGTTCACCGAGTCGAGTGATTCGGCCACAATGTCCCGATCTGCTCGCCCCGGTCGTTTAAAAAGCCCCATTGCACCATAGCGGCCCATCATCGCCACCTCCCAAACCGTGATCGGGTAGTTGGGATCGGTTCTCTCTTTCTGAGGCAGGTAACCAATGCGCGCACGGTGGTGACATCGTAGGGCTTCGCAGGCACAATCGAAAATTTGCAGTGAACCTGTCGTGGGATGAATCAAACCCAGCAGGCCTTTCAGAAGGGTTGTTTTCCCCGATCCGTTCGGGCCGATTACACCGACAAATTCGCCTTCATGCAGGTCGAGTGTGACTTTTTCAAGGGCGGGGCGGCCCTTGTATTCAAAACTGGCATTCAAAAAACGGATGATGGGATGGGGGCTCAAAATGACTTCTCTAAGGCAGATACAAGGGTTTCCACATTGTAGCGGATCAAGGCTAAATAATTTGTTGTACCCGGAATAGCACCGGGAAGCGGAGAGAGAGAAATAATTTTTGCTCCGCTTTCTTCGGCTAAAATTTGGGGGATTTTTTGATTCAATTGAGGTTCAGAGACGATCACGCGAATCTTTTCTTTTCTGAGAAGCCGGATCAAGTCACTGATCCTTTTTGCTGAAGCTCCGTTGCCAATTTGTCTTAAAATATTGCCCTTGATCACAAAACCAAAGCGCTGTGCAAAATAGGGCCAGGCTGGGTGATGGGTGATAATCTCTCGTGATTTTAAAGCAGCCACCTTTTCTTGAAGTTCCTTTTCCAGTGCAGATAACTGTTCGATGTAGCGGCGGGTATTTCGCCTGTAATCGTTTTCATGTGTAGCATCAATTTGGATCAAGGCATCCTGAATATGTTTCACCATGATTTTGACATTTTCAGGGTCAAGCCAAATGTGCGGATTACCTGCTTCCCCATGATGGCCTGCATGGGCATCAGCGCGGATATCAAAATGACGATCAGCATCAGCACCCTGATGCGCAATGAGCGTGACCCCGGCAGAGGTGGTGACGATCAGCAGCTCGGCCTGCGCCGCATTCTCAATGAGCGGCTCAACCCAGATCTCCAAGCCGAGGCCGATTTTTAACAAGAGTTTTGCTTTTTGAACCAGGATGAGATCACTTGGTTTGGGCTGGTAGCTATGCTCACTCTCAAAACCTGTAATCAAAGAATCGACCCGCACATGCGCTCCACCCACCACCTCAGCCAAATCTTTTAAAACCGGGAGCGTTGCGACCACTCGAATAGGCGTACTCAGGCCCGGTTCTGCGTAAAGGGCTTCCAGCCTGTAGACAAAGGGGAGTGCAAAAACTGCGAAAAAAAGGAGAAGACGAGTGATTAACCGTGGCCCATCGGGGAAATTGGGAGACTTTTGGGGCTTTTGCATCGGGGATAGATACAGGATATCGGGAGAGATTTTCAAGTACTTTGCTTCTCAATCAAAAGTCTTGCAGAAGTCTTGAAAAGTTGTAAAAACCAAAAAATGCGAAAACCCGTCCCAAAGCCTTTTTTCCGAAGCTATTTGATTGACAACTCCTTGGTTTTTGGTTTACAGATGAAATATGTCTTTTTAACCCACTCTGTATTTTAGTGTTTTTCGTGAAAACCAGTAAATAAGCAATCTAACATCATAAAAAATCCTGTATATCTGTCTTCTTTGTCCGACTTGAATTTATCAATGATGGAAAGGCTAGTACTAAAATGAATTCTTACAAGGCATATTTATATATTACACATCTCGTTTTCACAGTCGTCTTAACAATTGTCTTAAACCCCTTTGCTTCCAAAGCTTTTGCAAGCGAAGCTGTCCCAAATAAAAAGTGGATACCCCGGTTTACCTTTGAATATCGACCGGATCGCAGCCGTTCACTCGCACGTTTTGATGCACTGATTCCTCTTCGTCAAACAAGCAACACGCTCTTTTTTTCCGACCTGCGTTATATCGAGTCTTCCGGCCCCGGCCTGGAAGGGAATTTAGGGCTGGGTTATCGAAGTCTCCGGCATGATTTGCCGGTTTTGGGCGGGGATTGGATTTTGGGTGGTTATGCTTTTTTTGATCGACGTAAAACTTCTTTTGAAAATTATTTTTCACAGTTAACCTTCGGCGGAGAACTCATGACGATTGACTGGTCTTTCCGCGCAAACGGCTACCTGCCCGAAAAAGAAGGCTATGTGGTCAGGACACGCAGCACTCCAGACCCGGGACCGACTCTCTCCGGCACCACAGTCATTGGCAGTGTGGGTGGAACGAGCCTGGCAGACAAGGAATGGGCCTTGCCGGGTTTCGACCTGGAATTTGGCTACCGCATTCAGACTATTCCCAACCATGCACTCTGGCTTTATGCAGGTTATTTTCACTTTGATCGCGCAGAAACCCCCCGAATTTCGGGCCCACGGGCACGGATCGAATACCGAATGCATGAGCTGTTTAATTGGATCGGTAGCCAAATGACCCTGGGTGTTGAAGTGCGGGAAGACGACATCGCCGGAACCGATGGATTGGTTCTGGCGCGTTTGAGCATTCCCATCGGAAAAACCTCAAAAACATTGATGGGCCTGGAACAGCGGATGATGGAATTCATCCAAAGGGATGTGGATGTTGTGACACTAGTGAATGTTGAAGAAGTCGCCCCTGGCAGTGCAGGTTCACCACCCATCGCCGTTGATCCAGAGTCGGGCGAAACCTTGAACGTCTATGTTGTCAGTCAGGACGGAACAGGAGATTGCACACAGGACAATCCCTGTACAATCGCTGATGTGGAAAACGACAGCAACTATGGAGCGGGGGACGTGATGGTGCTGGTAGATGCCTCCGGTTTCGTCATCGGTGATATTGATCTCACAACAACCGTTGCGAGCCTGGGTTCAGACCGTCGGCAAGTGGTAGGCGGCGAAGGCGACATTGTGATCAATCTATCCAGTGGGGACAACTTGCGCCTCAGTGACCTGGGAGGCCGTCCGACTCTGGAAGGCTCAGTGGTGTTGGGGAATGCATCCCGATTGATTGGTTTTGACATGCTCTCCCCCGGCACTGCTATCTCTGGAGCCAACCTGGATGACCTTGTCATCCAGGACATCAATGTGGTGAATGCGGGAAATAATGCTTTGCGCTTGCAGGGTTTGATTTCGTCCGCAAGCCTCACTGATTTTTCTGTACAGCAAGTCGGGGGAAGTGCCATTGATTTGTCGGGTACATCGGGTTCGATTGATTTTGAAAATCTCAATATCAGTGGACTGGGAAGCGGAACAGGGCTTGATCTGCGTGCTTCGTCGTCCATTGTCACAGTCAACATGCTCAATATTTCCGGAACAAGTGCCCCAGATTCCATCGGCATTGACCTGCGTGGTGCAAGCGGTGCCTTGATATCAAACAGCGGCGGCACCATTCAAAATGTGGTCACGGCTTTTGATTTTGATGCAACGACCAATGCGACCGTCAGTTTTCAAAATGGAAACATCAATGCGGGCATTCCGGTCAATGCCGTAGATGTGGTCAATGGCAGTTACGATTTCAGTGGAACGACTTTTATGAAAGACAATGTCCTTTCGCTTGAAACAGGTTTCGGTGGCACAATGTTTTTTGTGGATGCCACGGGAGATGGTCCGGGCACACCGGAGAATCCAACCAGCATCGATTTTGCCGAAGCGAATACGAATCTTGGCGATATTATCTTGTTGGTTGAAGATGGGACGGGCAACATTTTTGCCACAGAAGGTTTCCAACTTCAGGACAATCAGCAACTGTTGGGTTTTGCCGCAGGCGACGCGACGATGGATTTTACCGGAGTCCATCCCCTGTTTTCAGGACAATTTGTCTATGCCGTCAGTGACCCCACCGGCCTGGGTGGAGCAACACTGAATAATATTGGTGGAACCGTAACGCTCTCACTCGCAAGCGGTGTACAGCTGCGAGACTTTTCAATTTCAACAACCGGCATTGCCCACGGCATTGCCGGGAACAATTTTACCGGTGCAATCATTCGCAATATTGATGTGTCTGACGCGGGGAATCATGGTCTTCAGATAAGCAATGCCAGCGGAGAGTTGTTGATATCCGATTTGCGCATTAACAATTCAGTGAGAGAAGCCTTTGAAATCAATGGCGGAAACGCGACACTGATCGTCGAAAACTTAAGCATTAACAATGCCCGCCGGGGAATTTGGCTGGACGGCATTGAAGGGGATGCGACATTCAGCGGCCTTGTGGATATCACCCTAGCAAGTGGAAATGCTGTCACTGCCATCAATCTTGGCACATCAACGGTGTCCTTCAATGATCGCTTGGATATCAGCACCGAATCCGGTTCCGGACTCGTGATTGAGGGCGGTCACTTCAATATCTCGGGTGGCAGCATAAATGCGAGCGAAACAGGCATTATCGCGAGTAATACGGCTGTTAATATCGTCTTAGACACACTTTCCGCAAGCGTTGATACCGAACTCCATAATGTGACGGGCCCCATTAACATCCTCGACCGTCCCTAGGGAGTTTCAAAAATCAGGAAGTCACTATCAGGAGGACGCTACATTGAAACAAATAATCGCAATTATATTTTTTTTATTACTCAGTTTTACAACAACCAGCCATGCGGAATTCAAAGCCGGGACCTATTCATTCACCCCGACACTCGGACTTTACAGCTTTGACCCACATCAAAAACTGAAGTCCAGTGCCTTGGCCGGTTTGAGAATCAGTCGCTATTTAAATCCGCGTTGGGCAATGGAGGCTGTGGCACTGTATGTGCCCACAGAATCTAAAATAAAACCAGGCAGTGACGATGAAGTCAGCGGCATCTTGTACAACATTGACGGCCTGTATCACTTTCCCATCGGGGCAAAGTGGGTTCCTTTTTTAGCCGCAGGTGTGGGTGCAATGACACTCGGCGGGAATGACACGGGTGCAGATACCAACCTGGTGCTGAATTATGGCGGCGGGATCAAATATCTGTATTCCGAGCAAATGGCAATCAGGGCTGATATCCGTCAAGTCCTGGTCGATGATAACAGCACAGAGCACAACATGGTCTATACCCTGGGGCTGGAGTTTTTCTGGGGCAGCAAGCGACCAACAAAAAGCCTTGCTAAATTGGACAGGCCGGATAGTCCGAATACAATCGTCCAGCAAAAAACACCAGACGACACAACAGAAGTCCCAGATAAGCCTACAACGGAAGCAAAACCAGAACCCAAAACAGAAACAGCCCTGGTATCGAAAACCCCGACTGTTTCTGCCGGGGCGGCTGTCAAGGCGGATGCCGATAAAGATGGTGTGCCAGATGACCGGGATTTTTGTGCAAACACACCTGTCGGGGTGGTCGTGGATCAGGATGGTTGTCCCGTGGACAGTGATGGCGACGGCACACCCGATTATCTGGACAAATGTCCGGGCACCGCAAAAGGACTCATCACCGATAAAAATGGCTGTGTGCTGGATACGGATCAGGACGGTGTTGCAGATAGCCGTGATTATTGCGCGGATACTCCTCTTGGCCTTCCCGTGGATGACTTAGGCTGTCCCTTAGACCAGGATGGCGA
The DNA here is from genome assembly GCA_964604255.1 of uncultured Nitrospirota bacterium. Classification (GTDB taxonomy): domain Bacteria; phylum Nitrospirota; class Nitrospiria; order SBBL01; family JAADHI01; genus JAJDBU01. The sequence continues at coordinate 1,065 of CAZRYI010000039.1, read as the reverse complement.
TGGTGTGCCGGACGTAAAAGATCTTTGTCCAAATACCCCCGTGGGCAGTAAGGTTGATCCCTCAGGCTGTGTGCTGTCTGGAGACAGTGATGGTGATGGCGTGATCGACAAATTGGATCGCTGCCCCGGCACAGCCATCGGCACAGTCGTGGATGGGAACGGTTGTGCGATTCCTAAAGACAGTGATGGAGACGGCGTTCCCGATTCAAAAGACTTTTGCGCAAATACCCTGGCGAATACGCCTGTCGATGTCTCAGGCTGTCCAATCGCCAAAGACAGTGACGGTGACGGCGTGATAGACAAACTGGATAAATGCGCCAATACGCCCAAGGGCACTCAAGTCAATGTAAATGGTTGCCCCATTGCCATCAAGCAGAAGACGACAACAGAATCTCATATTCGTTTCGAGACCGGAAAGTCCGTGATCCGGTCGGCTTTTATGGTCGAAGTAAAGCGCATTGCCAACTATTTGAAGGCATTTCCAGAGATCACGATCGAAATTGAAGGACACACAGATAATACCGGTCCAGAAAAGTTGAATATCAGACTTTCGGATGAGCGCGCGGAAAGCTTGAAAAATGCGCTGGTCAGGCATTTCGGCATTGATGTTTCGCGCGTGAATACAAAGGGATACAGCTTCAAGCGACCCATCGCGGATAACAATACCAGTGAAGGCCGTGAGAAAAACCGTCGCGTGGTGGTGACCCTCTATCCTGCCAAAAAGTGAAAAAAAGCGCTGATCAGGCCAGGGTTGAATTTTTGCCCAGAAAAAACAATTTTTGACTTGATCAGCGCTTTCTTTAAAAAAATAAAAATAAAAATAGATTTTCCCCGCCTACTTCTTATAAAATACTGCCCGAATGTCCGAAAATTTTCTCATAAATAGGTTTGAAACGCATAGCTGATCTTTTTCCAAACCCTGACTACAACTCCTAAATGAACGCATCCGAATGAAAAAATATCTTGAACTCCTAAAAATTCCCGGTTTTTCCGCCTTCCTCTACACCCAGTTTTTCGGGGCTTTTAACGACAATGTCTTCAAAATTGCGATTTCGATGCTGGCGC
>CAZRYI010000038.1:6486-11549 GCA_964604255.1 uncultured Nitrospirota bacterium | reverse complement strand
GAACCAATTGTTCGGGTGTGGCTGTTGCCACTTTACTTGAAAGGTCAACTTGAGCGTAGGCGTTGTAACTGCTGATCGGAATCATTCGTTTTTCCCTCCAGAGTCTTTAATATTTGAATCTCATTTTTAAAAGGTTTTTGGAATAACACCCAAATAGACCGACACCTTCAAACGTGACAGGCCTTAACCTGGAGCTGCGAGTCTGTTCAACATGTCGAGTTGTGTGGTCAGAAAACTACTGGTTGTTTGCATCTGGCTCAAAAGAACATCCAATGCGGTAAATTGTTTGCGAAAACGCGCTTCGATATCAATCAGCCGTAGGTTCAATGCCTCACGCCGATCATTCAGATCTTCAATGCGTTGATCTAGACCGTTCGTTCGGCTACTAATAAGGCCGGAATCACCCAGAAACTCACCAACGAGACCGTCTAATAGATCTGCATAGCCCCTGGAATAGTTGATTGTTCCCCTGCTCCCGATCAGCCCGCCAATGATCTGTATTTTAAGGCCTTCAGTCTTGCTTCCGCTTGTGCCAGTTAAGAATTGCCCGAAGCCCGTGGCAGCAACATTATTGATTGTTCCGACCACGTCAGTCCCATCGGTCTCTGTCGGAGTCGCCCCCATGAGGTTTGTCATGCCCGTTCCACCGGTGACATTCACTTTTGAAGCCGCACCATAGCCTGCGGAGGTGATGGTAAAAACCCCCGATGATTGCGATACCGCGACAGAGATCCCCGCTGAGGAGAAGGTGCTGGCACCATTAATTTTCGACTGAAGTTCTGCGGCAAGTGCATCCGCATTCGCATATGTCCCCGGCGCGAGGCTCACAGTGGTGCTGCCCCCGTCAACTGTCAGCGTGAGGGTGTCGTCCACGCCAGCTGTAATTGTTAAACCTGCTGTCACACCAGCCACCGACTTTCCCTGTGTCGCCAATGTACTCACTGATACCGCATAACTGCCCGCCTGAGTTTTATCGGTGGCGCTGGTATATTTCACCAGACTGTCAGAGGGCTTTCCAATATCAGCAAAGAGTCCCGCGATGTCATCAAAATTGTTATCGACAGCGGTCTGTAGTTTAGCGGCATCAAGCGACAGTGTGCCATCAATTTGAAAGGAAACACCGATGTCGGATAATGTCGTCAGGCTCCCGCTCAAGGCCGTGATAGAGGCATTCAAAGTTTGTCTAAGTTGATTCTGGATCAGCCTTACGGAGCCATCTCCCTGCAAAAGCCCCACTAAGTTGTTTTCCACGTCAACGGAAATCAAGTCGGAAATAACCGTGTTTATTTCGTTATAGGCTGTCACAAATTCAGAAACGGAGTTGGTCACTGCCGAGCTATCTTTTGTAATCGTGAGTGTTTCCGGGGTAGCAAGGTTTGTTTTGAGTAGGTTCAAGGTCACACCTTGAACCACATCCGTGACAGTGTTACTTGACTTGCTGATAGCAATACCATCGACTGTAAATGCAGCATCCTGGGCGGCCACGCTTTCTGTCATGTTATCAATACCAGCCGGGTCACGGGCCAAGAGCGTCTCTAATGCGCCGCCACCACTTACCGTTATCTTCATACTATTTTTTAATCCAAGCTTATCCGAGCTTAAGGAAAGACGATATGGTGTGCTGCCTCCATCATTGACAATCGTGGCGGTCACACCGATTTTTGCAGCGTTGATTGCATCACGAATCCCTGAAAGTGAATTATTAGTATTGTCAATGGTAACCGTTTTGACACCAGAACCATTGCTGGTAAATGTTGCTCCGCTGGTTGTACCAAAATCAAAAGTCAGAGTGCCGTTTCCGATGACGTCGGTTGTATTTGTCTGACCTGTCGCCACTAACTTTTGCGCCTGTGCAAGTGCACTGACCACTATTGAATAACTTCCGGCATTGGCAATATTTGAAGTGGTCGCAGTAAAAATTGTCTCGTCGGAGCTGCTTGCAGTCAGGCTCTGAAATTTTGATACATTGTTCAAGCTTTGAATGCTAGTCTGGAATGAAGCAACGGCCCCTTTCAGGGTGCCAAAAGCGCTCAGTTTCGCCTGAAAACCGGCCTCTTTGCCATCAATTAAAAGCAAAGGGCGACGCTCAAACTCTAACAGTGAGTCGATGATACCGTTAACATCAAGATTTGAACCGATTCCTGGAGCAGCAACATTCATAATATCTCATCCTAAATTCAACTCATATCGGGTAGATCACAAAGTCTTTTGTTTGTTTCATCTTCCTCAATTTTGGAAATTTTGCAAATCTGATGCCTTTTACAAAAATCCAGGGCCTTTATACTTTTACATTCAGGATGACACCCGTTTCTTTTTCTAAATTGCTTGCGAGCGAGAGAATTTCTTCAGATGGAATCTGTCGGATCACTTCATTCGTCTCTGAATTAAGCACCGTCACCACGGTACGATTGGATTCTTCATCAATACTGAATTTCAGGTTTCGTCTGAGGCTTCCAGAAAACGCATTCAATTTTTTGACCGTTTGCTGTACTGCCTCGCTTGTCACCTGATTAGATTCTTTTTCTTCACTGTAAGGTTGCACCTTATGAGATGAAACTTTTTGCCCATCACTAGGCAAATCGGGCAAATCTTGCGTAGGCTTCTCAGACTGCGATTTGACCGTCGGGGTGACCACCTGAGGGATCGAATTGATCATCATCATTCTTTACCTCCCAATTTACTGGCATAACGCACCGGGGGAACCTGTCCCCCGGTGCTCATTCATCTTCATCCTGGCTTGAAGTCAATGCGCTTTATTGGAGAAGTGCCAGGATACTTTGCGGCAAAGAGTTGGCCTGCGACAACATCGCGATACCTGCCTGTTGCAGGATCTGTCCACGTGTCAATGCCGCCGTTTCTACAGCAAAATCGGTATCCAGAATTCGGCTCCTTGATGCACTGAGGTTTTCAGAAATCGTACTCAGGTTTGCAGTCACCGATTCAAATCGGTTCTGAATCGCACCAAAGGTACTTCGCAGTGTACTCACAGAACTAAGCGCTGAATCCACACGAGAAATCAGGGTTTCAGCATTGGCAACCGTTGTCACGTCTGCCGCATTGAGGGCACTAGCACCCAAAGCAAGAGATCCACTCGCATAGCCAGAATTGGCGACGTTACCGCTACCGCCATCGCCAATTAAGATTGCCTCGGCAGCAACAAGACGAATAGACCCGAATGCCGTCAAAGTATCATCAGCGCCATCAGCTGCTGTGTTGTAGGCAAGTGCAGCATTGATATTATTGTTCGTGCCACCACCCGTGCCATTCAAGCCTTGGTTCGCAGTACCTGAAGACCCAATGTTTTGAACGGTTGTGATACTTCGCCCATCGACCGCCCGTAGGGTCATGATGCCACTAGCGAAGGTTGCTGTAACACCAGTTGCCGAAGAGTTGGCGTTGATCGCCGTCGCCGCAATGGCTCCGGTGATATCGGTTGTCTCTCCGGTATAAATTGCCTGACCGTTAATTGACAGAGAATAGTCATCGTTTGCAGCCGTAGAAGCTGAAACCGTAGAAAAAGCAATTTGAACAGTTGTATCTGCGCTTACGGTCAAACCGCCGATTCCCGCTGCGTCAATTGCGGCAGCCTTTGCAAAAGCACTGGTTGCCTCTTGTCCGGTCACCCCGGAAGTTGCGACGGAAGCACCGACTGCGACTGCTTGGCTACTACCCAGTGCAATGGTCAAATCAGTGGACGCCAATGCAGCAATACTCACCGAAGATCCTTGTTGACCAATATTGAAACTGCTAGAAAACGCTGCCCCGTTAATATAATCAGCTGTTTTACCAATCTGAGTGGTACGGACACTCGTAGAGAGGCCCACCGTAATTGTTTCACCCACATTCGCACCGACCTGAAAAATGGCGCTACCGAAGGTGCCATCAAGTACCTTTCGACCGTTGAATGAGGTCTGAGACGCAATTCGGTCAATCTCTGAAATACGCTGCTGCACTTCAAGGTCAAGCGCCGCCCGGTCAGAAGCGGAGTTCGTAGCGTTGGCCGACTGAATCGCCAATTCTCGAATCCGCTGAAGGTTGTCGGTGACTTCTCCAAGGGCACTTTCCGCTGTCTGAGACAGTGAAATACCGTCATTGGCGTTACGAACCGCCTGATTTAAACCACGAATTTGTGTGGTGAAACGAGAAGAAATAGCCAGTCCTGCCGCATCATCTTTCGCGCTGTTGATACGAAGCCCTGAAGAGAGACGGGCGAGGGAAACACCTAACTGGTTCTGAGATTTATTGAGACTTCTCTGAGCATTGAGAGAAGCAATATTGGTGTTAATGGATAGTGCCATGATTCGGTCCTCCTTGATTAAAGTGACGGGCATCCTTGCCCTATCGTTCGGTGATTATTGTCACCTCACGCTGACATAGAGTCTTATCGGATGATTTTTGAAAAACTTTAGCGACCTTTCACTAGAAAACTCAGTGATCGGTAAAAAAGAGGGGGGAGAAAATAGAATTAAGCAGAAGGATTTACAGTGTTTTGATAGCGTTCTTTAATCAGTTCAATACCTTTAACAACATGTTTCGTATAAAACCCTGTGTTGTAAATTGCTTCTAAAATCGGGAGAGAGGCCTCTCCTGTAAAATAGGACGAAAAGGCACGACATTTCTCCCGCTGCGCCAAAACAGAGGCAAAAAGCCATTCAGCCAGTCGGTCTCCGGGATCGAACGCAGCATATGCGTCCGATAGCGCGACAAAGGGTTCATTGATATTGATACTGCTACCCGTTTCAAAAATCTCAAATAACTGATCCAAGACATTCAGGGCCGCCTCGCGTTTTCCCATTTCAATCATCACTCTGCAAAGAGAGAGAAGACGCGGTAAACTTGGCTTTGCCTCAGCCAACAAAACCAGTATGCCGTAGGCCGTGTTCAACGAAGCATAGCGCAGTTCCGAGGGACATTCTTTATTTTGTGAGATTGAAAATAGGTTCAAAGCGAGCGCATAGGATGCCCATTCTTCGGTTTCAGAAGGCGACTCAATCCAGTTTTTAATTAAAGCAGATGCATAGGGAAGCGATCCGATATATTTTTGCCAATGTTTAATCTGAACG
>CAZRYI010000038.1:0-6386 GCA_964604255.1 uncultured Nitrospirota bacterium | reverse complement strand
CGGAACGACGCTGGTATCCACAGCGTTATTGTCATCTCGAATGCCAAACAGAATGAGTGGCGAATTCTCTGCAAAAAATGCTTTTTCGCTCATCAGTAATTTGAGTTCTGTTGTCGTCAGACTCAGGCGGACAAAATCGATTTCTAAAAGCGAGTGAGATGCCATCGTTTGATCAAAATTGAAGTTTTTTTCATCCATTGTTATGAACGTCATATTTTCTAGATGATTGCGTTTGATGCTTTTCTCTACAAGCCATGCCTCTTTGTCCGTTTTTGTCCTTGCCCACAAGTGACCTGCTTTCCCCAGTTTCTTTGCCAGCGGAATGGCGTAGCTCCCGACCCCCGCAGAGAAATCGACGACCCTCATGCCAGGCTGAATAATGTCTTGAACAAAGTCGTATTCCGAATCGAACCAGTGCCCCTGTTCCTTGAGCACATAGGTATTCAGATCTTCGGGGGAATTATCCACTGCAATTGAAACCCCTCCCGAAATCGGAACATATTCCAATGCCTCTTCACAATCGCTAAAAAGAGGGGTCTTACCAAATTTACGGATCCACCCCTCTTTATAAGCCGCTTCCATGTGTCGGGTAAAACGGGGTGGATCACATAAAATAGAATGCTTCAAGCTTTGAGGGATCGTTTGATGGAGTTCGGAGATCCTGGCGGGCTTCCCCGCCAAGGCAACGGCCTTCGCGATATATTCTTCCTCGCTGAAGGCAATCAGATCCTCCACATCAATCCCGATGTTGCGCATAGTGGTATACGACACCCTAAAGGGATAAATATCTCCTACTCTAACGATAACGGGAACACCCATCCAACATGCGTCAACGGTTGACATGCCCCCAGGCAGCGGAAAGGGATCCAGAGCGATATCAATGTCGTGATAGTGACAGCGGTAGTTTCCGCTTGCATGTCTTTTCCAGATGAACTTCACACGATCAGCACTAATTCCATATTGCCTAAATACCTTCAATATATTTAATCGTGTGGTTTCAAGATCGTAATTTGGATGGTTAAGAATGATTCTTGAGTCTGGGACTTTATTTAAGATCTGACTCCAGACCTGAATGACTTCAGGATTGAGTTTATAGGTATTGACTAAGGCACCAAATGAGATGAATTGATTTTGCTGCCAGGGAATGTCTTTTTTAATTTCCTGGTCTGAGAAACCAATGAATGATGTCGCTGATTCAGGTAACAGCAGTTGTTTCTCAGTAAAAAAATCTTCGTTCTTGGGAGTGTCTAGATAGGGGTCGGAGATAACATAATCAACTGCGCTTAAACCAGAAGTGTAAGGATAACCCAAATAGGTAATTTGAAGGGGTGCAGGACGATAACATAGGACACTGATTCGACCGTCATGCGTAAATCCAGCAAGGTCAACGAGAATATGAATCCCATCCTCATGGATGCGTTCCGCAAGTTCATAATCTGTTAAGCGTGTGACGTTGATAAAAACATTTGCGGTATTGCGATATATCTCCGTCACGTCATCTTCGTCCTTGGTATTGGAATAACAATAAATCTCAAATTGATCCTGATCGTGGGCCATAATGAGACCCCGGAGAAAACGGTCAACCACGTGATCTCTAAAATCAGGGGAGAGGTAGCCTATCCGCCAGCGACGTGTTGGCTGCATCGCTTTTTCATAAGTTTTATAGACTGGATGTTCCCGGAGCCCATCAAGTGATTTTCCTGTCATCTGATGCACTTTAAAAAGTGTTTCATTGCTGAGCTTCGACGTTGCTAATAAGGACAAGTTTGTCATTTGATAAACACCCGAAACGGCAAGTCCTTCATCAGTCAGTCGAAAGAAGTCAGGCAAGAGATTGTCAAATTCCTCCCAAAGACAATACATCTTCGCAGTATGAAAAAGAGGGAAGATTGCCTCCCTTGGATCCTCTAATTCGAGAATCTCTTTGACGCACTTCAGGGCGTCTTCTTTTTTTCCGCTACGCGTCAGAGAGAGTAATAAATTGGCTGAAATTTGGGGGGAATTGGGCAGGCACTCCAGGGCCTTTTGGTAGTATTCTGTTGCCTCAATGTGTAAGAGTTTCCAGGCAAAAATACCGCCGATATTGTTCAAAAGACTGCCATTATTTGGCGCAATTTTTACTGCCTTCCGATAAAATACCTCGGCTTTATCAAACTGCTGCCATGTTTTATAAATATTGCCCAGATTCATCAAACTATCGACATGGCTGTCATTGACTTCCAGAACTTGATGAAAACAGCGCTCAGCAGATTTAAGATCTTTTTCCTGCTCAAGATAAACCATTCCGGTATTATATAATGCCCCGGCATGTTTAGCATTCAGACGAAGCACACGCTCGAATAACTGACAACTGTCTTTGTACCTTTTTTCTAAGAGGTAGATCGCACCCAATTGGTACAATGCTTCAACATGATTTGGCTCACCCTTTAGAAACTTTTGGAAAAGCCCTTTGGCTGGTTTGAGCTGGCCCTGTTTGACTAGACGACTTGCTTTTTTCAGTAACTTAGAATTCATGCGACTCTCTTTAAAAATCCGTTCGGTGCAGCAGTAATCATCAACTTACGCTCAATGAGCTGATCAACTTCAAATTTGACGGCCCTGCCACCAGCATCCTTTTGTGCCTCATTTTCTAATCGACCTAGATATTTCCAAACTGCCGTCTTCGGATTATTCCCTTTGTCCCAGGGTCGATCACTGCAAAACCCAGCAGGCAAGTCTTCGATCCCCGTATCCCACGCAACACAATAGCTGCCCACAGATGTGAGTGTTGCGTAGGCTTCCAGCTCATTGAAGACATGGTCTTGAGTATGATTAGAATCCAAAAAGATCAGAATTTTTTTATAATTTTTTGCAAGCACTTTCACTTGATCGACAACCTCTGAATCAATAGAAGAACCCTCTATCATCTTAATCAAATGGACTAATGGGTGTTTTTCAATGGCTTCGCGATTGTGTGAACGAATATCGACATCAATGCCAAGCACACATCGCTTTGATTTTTTTGGATCGAGTGTGTGCCCCTGCTCAACCGCTTCGCAATAATCGATTAAAGCCAGCATTGAAGCACTCAAGATTAAAGACCCCCCGTGTGCGATCCCGGTTTCAATAATCAGGTCGGGTTTCACCTGCCAGATTATTTCCTGTATGGCGTAAACATCAGTCGGTACTTGAACAATCGGTCGCCCGAGCCATGAAAAATTCTGGGCATAATTGTAACGAATTGACTCACGAATCCAGACCTTGGACAAACCCAGGAAGTCTCTATCCTGAGCCATGGATGTGACTCTCTTTTGTAGGTCTTCTGAAAAAGTATCGTATCCACCCATGCCATTCACCCCCTATTTACAATGCAAAACTGGGACATTTTCATAAATATTCAAACTAAAATATTCGGCATATTCTCTCCAGACATCATCGCTCTCAAGGATTTCGTAAAATTTATCCCGATTTATTTTGATCAACTCAGGATTTGCGTTCATGCCTTCCAGGGCTTCTGCGAGATAATAATAAGCAAAGGCATGATTTAAATACCGCTCGCTTACATCCCTGAAACAGTTTGCGGCCACTTGATAGTCACCCATTTTCATTCTGTGGTTATTGACAAAATTAACATCCAGATTCATCAGATAGGTTTTATGGGTGATTTGTACTGGGTCTAGATCAGGCGTTTGAATAATGTACTGACTGTGGTCAAACTCGCCTATTTTCAGGCCCTTTTTGATATAGCCATTTTTGATACAGATATCATATAAAGGGCTCCCCCTTAGCGGGGCCGCAAGACTGAAACCACTCCAATCCAATCCCACACTTTTAATAAAGTCAACGGTTTCGTCTCGATGTATTTCTTTTTCACCCGGTATGCCGCTGACAAAAAATCCCTCAACAAACAAACCATTTTTTCTAAGACTTTCAACAACCGGTTTGACCATTGAAAGTTTTAAGGGTTTAAATACGACATGTCTCAGCATGTAATCTGAGCCGGATTCAATGGCCAAGGCGATGGTATCCATGCCTGCATTTTTCATGAGCATGGCCATTTCGTCGTCAATATACGCAACAGATAAACCATTCGGGCATTCGACTCTGATATTGAATGGGGCTAAGCGCCTGAAAATTTCTTTCGCCCTTTTCCGATTCGACAACAATTGATCGTCATAGATGGTTAGTACCTCCAAACCATAAGATGCGACAAGATGAGCGACGTGAGCAATTACAGCATCAACAGTCGCGTAACGCATACTGCTGCCATATCGTGAGGCACTTGAGCAAAAAACACACTTAAAGGGGCAACCGCGTGAGGTAACTAAAAAAAACTGCTTTTTATTTTCTTGATGACTGATAAAGGGGGAAAAGGCTTGTTTCATATTGTATTTTTCAAGTGCGACAAAACTGTAGTCGATATGGATCACCTGGTCGAGATCATTGATAAAAGCCAATTGCGGTTTCTGTCCAAGCTGCAAAGATTTTTGAGAGATCCAGGCATCATCATCGTCTAAAAATTTCAGCATGTCTTCGCTGTTCACGAGGTTTGTAAACGGGATCTCTCCTTCTGAATAACAAATGCCATCAATCTCAGGCTGTTCGATGATGATTTCTTGATAAGAAGCCGTTGCAGCAGAGCCACCCAGAGCGACAACTGTATCGCGATTATTTTCCTTGATGAGTTCAGACACCTGTTTGAGATATCGATAAGAAGTATCAAACATCATTGCAATGCCGACAACATCGGGTTTAAATACCAACAAATCCCCTTTGATCAAGTCTAAAAAGTCACCATCCTGATCGACATTACAATCGGTTATTTTGATGTTTATTTTTTCTTCTGCGTGGTTTTTCAAATACGTTGCTACGGAAAGAAGGCCATAAGGAAAAGCCCTGAAACTTCTTATTTTAGAGTTTTTTGCATCCTTACTTTCCACCGTATAAGGGAGCACAATCAACAGGACATTTCGTTTCGCTACGGTTTGCAGAGCATCCATCTTTAAACACCTCCTTAAGATTTCAAACTGACATTCCCGAAACCACAAACAATCACCCGACCTGTGAAACCAACCGTGTTGATGAGATAGTCATACATTTTTTCGCTGTGTGTTGGTGCAGCAATCACAACAACCTCTTTTTCGGTCGCCTCAAAAAGCAGGTCTAAAGCATCAACCTTTTTGCCCTGAATTGTTTTCCCTACCGTTCTTTCATCTTGATCAATCAAACATTTAATATTGCAATTTTTTAGAGGACTCATTGCCAACAACATTTGAATGTGAGTCCCCATACCCCAAACATAGACCGGTGCATCAGAAGCAGCCAAGTCAGCAAAAAGATGGGCTTCATCCAGGGATGCGCTGTGAAACCAGGTTTTGATTTGGCGGGCAAGAGAAAAGTTTGGCTCGACCGCAACAGACCGGACATTATTTTTGCGAAAAATGCCCCAGACACAAGGCATTAATAATTCACCTTCAATCCGAATATGATGCCCCACTTCGATTGCCTGATAGCCCTGACTCAAAAACAAATTACACAGCTGGCTTTGATCAAAATGAATCACATGCTGAAGATAAAAAAAGCGCAAAGGCGAAAATCCTTTCATGTCCCCGTATTTACTTGCATCGGGGACTTCGACATACACCAGACCCTCTTTAGAAAGTTTGTCATCAATGTTTTGCAAAGCCACCGGCAAATCAATGACATGTTCCATGATGTGAGAAACGATGATGAGGTCGGCACTGACATGATTAAAAGGTAGACGGGTTAGGGAACCAATTGCAGCTTGGATACCTTTATGTCGATTTAACAAATCAACACACGAAGCGGAAGGATCAATACCGTAAAGGTTTTGATAACCCGCAGCAGATAATGATGCCAACAGACGCGCTGTGCCACAACCGATATCAAATATACGGGCATTTTTGTCATCCAGATATCGCGACAAAACTGCCGAGATCAGGGCCACATATTTTTTTTCATCCTCGGTAATTTCACGATCAAGGTAGGCTGTGCTATAAAAAGATTTTTCATAAAAAGAATCATAATCATCCTGCGATGAAGGGCTATCACAAAAAACAAAACCACACTGCGCACAGCAAACCACATCGAAGGTATTCGCCAAGGGGCTGTCATCAAACAAGGCATATTGCAAGCCTCCTAATACGGCACCTTCTTTGGTCTGACACACTGAGCAAGGATGATTTAAGTCTTTTGTTTTTGAAAGTATTTCCGACAATGTGTCTAACATTGATTTGAGATCTCTTCGCAATAAGGTGATGCTAATTTAAGATGTTTCGCCCATAGTTTCAGTTTTGAGTTCTCCTGAAAATACGCACTAAAATGAAATACAGACCCTTTTTTTTCTTCAAACAAGGCATCATTGAAGGGGCTGACATTATTTAAAT
>CAZRYI010000037.1:8046-12260 GCA_964604255.1 uncultured Nitrospirota bacterium | reverse complement strand
GTGATGTTGACCGACACGGCGGATTTTAGAAATCCGAACTATCATCAAAGTGGAGATACCCTGAAAACCCTGGACTTAAATTTTATGACCTCCCTGACACAAACGCTTGCGGAAAGCATTACCTGCGTGGCAGGACTGACAGAGTAACGGGCTTGAGATGGTAACGAAAAAAAAAGAAATTTATCATGGTGATCCGGTTCACCTTTTTATTGAATCTGTTGTGCTTCCGAATGGCAAAGCAGTCGATTTAGAGGTTGTTCGACATCCGGGAGCCGCTGCCGTCGTCCCGCTTTTAAGTGACGGCACCGTGGTACTCGTCCATCAATTTCGACATGCGGCAGGGGGATTCATTTATGAAATCCCTGCTGGAAAGCTATCACCCAAGGAATCCCCTGAAGACTGCGCCATCCGAGAAGTTGAAGAAGAGATCGGCTACCACGTCAACGATCTTCAGAAACTAAGCGCCATTTTCACGGTTCCCGGTTTTTGCGACGAGGTCATTCATCTTTACCTCGGCACCAACTTGAGTCTCTGTCAGCAGCAACTGGATGACGATGAAGTGATCGAAATCGTCAAACTGCCTTTTGAAAAAGTCATGCAAATGATACGAGATCAACAGATCTGCGATGCAAAAAGCATTGTTGCCCTGCAACTCGCCCATACAATCGCCACAGAAAAAGGACTGATTTAAGATGCCTGAAAAAACCATTTTTGAAAAAAGTGTCGAAGGGCGTCGCGGCCTCACATTCCCCACCGAACAACTCGATAATTTTTCGCCCGAACAAGTGCTTCCCAAAACTTACTTACGAGAGATTTCCCTGGATTTACCGGAGATCAGCGAAAACGAACTGATGAGGCACTACACTCGTCTTTCCCAGGAAACCTACGGGGTCGATAACGGTTTTTATCCTCTGGGTTCCTGCACGATGAAATACAATCCGAAAATCAATGAAGATGTGGCCCGTTTTCCCGGATTTTCACAAGTCCACCCCCTGCAAGACGTGCAAAGCGCACAAGGAGCGCTACAACTGCTTTATGAACTTGAGCAGATTTTGTGCGAAATTTCGGGCATGGCGGCCATTTCCCTACAGCCGGTCGCCGGGGCGCAAGGTGAGATGGTCGGCATGATGATGGCGCGGGCTTATCATCAAAGCCAGGGCGATGCAAGATCTGTTGTAATCATCCCGGATTCGGCTCACGGCACCAATCCAGCTTCCGCCCATTTGGCTGGCTATACGATTAAAACAGTTCACTCCAATGCCGAAGGCATGATCGACTTAGCCGACCTCGCCAAGGTCGTTGACGAAGATACTGCCGCCCTGATGCTGACCAATCCGAATACACTTGGCCTCTTTGAAACCCAGATTGAGGCCATTGCAGAAATTGTCCATGCCGCAGGGGCACTGCTATATTTCGACGGGGCAAACCTCAACGCCTTGCTGGGATTAACCCGTCCCGGAGACATGGGTTTTGACATCGTTCATTTCAATATTCACAAAACCTTTTCAACGCCTCACGGTGGCGGAGGACCGGGTGCGGGGCCGGTTGGCATTGTTTCTAAATTGTTGCCTTTTCTCCCCTCCCCTCTTATTGTAAAAGATCAAAATACTTATTCCTTTGATGATGATCATCCGCAATCCATCGGGCGTGTTCATGGTTTTTACGGTAATTTTGGCATCCTGGTTCGGGCTTATACTTACATTCGCCGCCTGGGCGCAGACGGTCTTTCAGCCATCAGCCGCAATACCATCATCAATGCAAACTATCTCAAAAAACGCCTGGAAGAAGACTACACCATTCCCATGACTGGGCCTTGTATGCACGAATTCATTGTCTCTGCAAAAGCGTTTCGTGAAAAAGGGGTACATGCTTGGGACATCGCCAAACGCCTCATCGACTACGGGTTTTATCCGCCAACGGTCAACTTCCCGCTCATCATCGAAGAAGCCTTAATGATTGAAGCACCCGAAAGCGAAGCCAGAGAAACCCTGGATGACTTTGCAGATGTGATGAAAAAAATCCGTAGGGAGATCGACACAGAACCGGAAAAGCTAAAGTCTGCACCGAATTCAGCTGCCGTCGGACGCATGAACGAAGTACAGGCCGCCAGACAACTCAATGTAAGGTATGAATAAAAACCAGGTCAACGGTTCACAAAGTCCAATCATTTTTTAAACCGAGAACCGTCAACCGTCAACTGATTTTTTCAGGAGGACTTATGCTTTCACATGATGTCTTAATTGTCGGAGCGGGACTTGCCGGAATGCGGGCCGCTGTTGCAGTACCCTCTCATTTAAATGTCGGAGTAATTTCCAAGGTCCATCCCGTTCGTAGCCACTCGGTCGCGGCAGAGGGCGGTATCAATGCGGCGATTCGGGAGGAGGATGACTGGGAAGCCCATATGTACGATACCGTAAAAGGGAGCGATTGGCTGGGAGATCAGGATGCCATTGAAATCCTTTGCCAATCGGCGCCCGACGACATCATGACCCTGGAGCGGATGGGAGCGCTTTTTTCCCGTGACCCGGATGGACAGATTGCTCAGAGAAACTTCGGGGGCCTGGGTTTTCCACGCACCTGTTATGTCTCCGACCGCACCGGTCACGCCTTGGTTCACCTACTTTACGAGCAACTGATCAAGTGCGCCGCCAAAGTCTATGAAGAATGGTACGTCACCTCTTTAGTCGTCGAAGAAGGCATCTGCTGCGGGGTGATTGCGCTCAATCTTTTTACCGGCGAGCTGACAACGATACGTGCAAAGTCAGTGATTCTGGCAACCGGCGGATACGGGCGCGTCTACCATACTTCAACCAATGGTTTAATCAACACCGGAGACGGTATGGCGATGGCTTATCGGGCCGGTGTGCCTTTAAAAGACATGGAATTTGTCCAGTTTCATCCAACCACGCTCAAATCAACCGGCATTCTGATTACAGAAGGCGCACGCGGTGAAGGAGGGTATTTATTTAATTCCCGCGGAGAACGCTTCATGCACGTCTACGCCCCGGATGCACTGGAACTGGCTTGTCGAGATGTGGTCTCACGGGCGGAATACCAGGAGATACAGGAAGGACGCGGGATTGACGGATGTGTGATGCTCGACTTGAGACATCTCGGCAAAGCAAAAATCATGGAAAAACTGCCTCAGATTTGGGAACTTTCGATGAGCTATGCCGGTGTCGATCCTATCGAAGCCCCGATTCCCGTGACACCGGGGGTTCATTATTCGATGGGCGGTATTCCAACCAATGTCAATTGTGAAACAGCCATGCCGGGACTTTATGCTGCGGGAGAATGCGCCTGCGCCTCTGTGCACGGCGCAAACCGACTGGGCGGCAATGCCCTGATGGAAACCATTGTCTTCGGTCGTCGTGCGGGAGAATTTGCTGCCGAATATGCGGAAAGTAAGGGACTTGCCTCTATTTCTGACCGGGCCTTCCAACACGAAAAAGCACGCATTGCCGACTTGATGGCAAGGAAAGACGGCGAAAAAATCGGGGCGCTTCGTGAAGCCATCGGAACAAGCATGGCAGACCATTTTGGCATTTTACGAACAAAGGACAGGATGGAGGCAGGCATCGCGAAACTTAAAGAGATCAGGAAGCGCATTCCCAATATCGGGCTTCAGGATCACGGCAAGGTCTTCAACCTGGAACTGGTTGATGCGCTCCAGTTGCAATCCATTATGGATCTTGCTGAAACAACGGCAGTCGGTGCGGTCGCGCGAGAAGAATCACGCGGCGCCCACTCCCGCCCCGACTTCCCGGATCGGAACGACGAAGACTGGATGAAACACACGCTGAGCTACCGAACAGCCTCCGGTCCCCGCCTGGACTACGAAGCGGTCACCATCACAAAAATCCCCCCTGCAGAGAGAAAGTATTAGGCAATCCAAAACTTGAGCGATTCGATTTTTAATGAAAATGACCGATCAAAAAAATGAAACCTCTGAAGAGGATCCAATCCCTTTGCCGGTGACTGCAAATAAAAACATCATCATCTGCTCGGATGGTACGGGCAACCGAGGCGGCATCGGACCCAGCACAAATGTCTGGCGGTTATACAATGGCATTGATTTAAAACATCCCGATCAAGAACAAATTGCCTATTACGATGATGGTGTCGGCACAGACGATAACAAATATTTAAAAATGCTCAGCGGTGCAATGGGCTTCGGTTTTTCAAGAAACGTCAAACAAGCCTACAAGTTCCTC
>CAZRYI010000037.1:4569-7946 GCA_964604255.1 uncultured Nitrospirota bacterium | reverse complement strand
CCCTTTGAAATACCCATAAAAGACTGGCTGCTCAAAAAACTTTTCAAATTTAAATTCAAAGATGACATCCTCTCGGAAAAAGTCGAAAAAGCCTACCATGCACTCGCAATTGATGATGAACGGCTTTCCTTTCATCCCGAAGTCTGGCAGGAACCGACACCCAAAAAAAATCATATTGAACAGCTTTGGTTTTCAGGGGTGCATTCGGGTGTCGGAGGCGGCTATCCCAAACAACAACTCGCTACGGTCAGCCTGCAATGGATGCTGTCGAAAGTGAGCGTACTCAATCATGACGGAGCGTCAAAAAAGGGTTTGTTTTTTAAAGCCGGTTTTGAAGATGAAGTCGGACAGACCGCAAATGTGCATGGCAAACTCTATGACTCCCGCTCAGGCACGGGTGCTTTTTACCGCTATGCACCGCGTGACATTGATGCACTTTATAAAAAAGAATCCTCCGGTCATGGTGTGACCCGCATCAATGTGTACGAGACGGTCTTTGATCGTATTCTTCGGCGCACAGAAAATTATAACCCCGGGAACCTGCTGCCGGGACGCGACCTTGCCATTCAAATCACGCCGATTCAAGCAGGCTCGGAAAAAATTCAGGAGCTGCAAGAAAAACTTGAGGCCTTTAGAAAGTCTAGAATCAATCAAGGCGATCCCGCAGAAAAAGAGGTCGAAAAACGAAAATCACTGCATCTGAGTTTTATATTAAGCATCATGATGCTCATCACAGCCTTCGTACAATTTATGATCTTCCAATCCGATCTGCCGGACAAAAGGTCGGTTGCACCACTTTTTAATACGGGATGGACTTACCACCCGGTCAACCTTTGTGTGCCGATTCTGACCTCTGCCATCATGCTCATGACTGCCTTCCATCTCAGAACGGCCAGGAACACGATTTTGAGTCTTATCGCACTCTCAATCATGTGGGCGACACTATTCCGACCCATTGAGTCCATGATTTTCAGTGTGGAGATGCCTTCGTGGATTTCAGGCACATTTTTATTTTTATTGCCGGATATCCTTGCAGAAGCAATCCTTTATTTTTCAGGACACTACTTTCTAGTGACCCTCTTGACGCTCTCACTGTTTATACTTGGAGCCGTCTTGCGTCGCCGATATCGCTCACAATGTCTCAAAATTTATGAACAGACTTGGCAGATTTTTCGTAACACAGTCATTGAGAAAAAAGGCACAGCAGCATGAGTGAATATATTTTTGAAAAACAGAAAGAAGATCAAGAAACACAGCGCCTGCGTTTACTTGAGACGGCCTTTGATGCGGCCACGATTGCAGGACTCAAAAAAACCGGCATTTCAGCAGGATGGCGCTGTCTGGAAATTGGAGCCGGTGCTGGCTCTATCGCCCGTTGGATGACTGAGCAAGTCGGGGCGACCGGAAGTGTTGTTGCAATCGACAAAGATACCTCACATCTGCAAGCCCTGGATGACACTCACTGCGAAATCATTCAGGGGGATTTTTTGCATCTTCCGTTCAATATACCCTTTGATGTAATCCATTGCCGTTACGTCTTGATTCATAACCAACAAGACTTGGCGATGCTAAAAAAAATACGAAGTCTGCTAAAACCGGGAGGCTGTGTTTTATTGGAAGAACCGGACTTTACTTCAGCCCTGAAGATGAACCCTGCTTCTGAGCTGAGTGCAAAAAAAGTAAATCAGGCCATCTGCACCATGTTTCGCGACCTGAAGCTCGACCCAATGTATGGTATTTCTCTGCCAAACAAACTGAGCCAGACCGGATATGAGATCATTGACCTTGATGCGGCCCTTCACTTTTGTCGGGGCAATACACCGGTCGCAAAACTTATGGCCGCTTCGGCGGATGCCTTACGTGAAAAATACATTGGTAGCGGCGAGGCAAATGAAGGAGACATTGAAACCTACATCAAACATGCGGCAAATGACGATTATTGGTCTGTTTATTACACGACGATTTCAGTCCGAGCCAAGGCGGCGGAATGACTTCAAATCAAGAGGAGATGATTAACCGGCATTTTTTACCCGGCAATGATTGTTTTGGCTGTGGGCATGAAAATGAACATGGTCTTCAGATAGCGGTTTTTCGGGACGATCAACATCAAGACCGCCTGATTGCACAGTTTACACCAAAAGCCCACATGATTGGTTTTCCGGGTATTACGCATGGCGGCGTCATTTATACAGCATTGGATTGCCTTGCTTCCTGGGCCCCGACGATTTTGAGATCGGAGATAAAAGCCGCCTGGATGCTGCGTTCAGCAGAAATCAAGTACTTACGTCCCGCCCATGCGGGTTCAAGCTTGATGCTTTCTGCTGCTATCACAAAACAAACAAAAAACTGGAGACCGATCGTGGTTCAAACCACGGTTCACAACGATGCGGGCCTTCTCTTGGTCGAAGCCAGTTTCAAAGTTGTACCGCTCACCCCGGAAAAGCTCAAAGAGCTTGCCGGACTTGAAGAACTTCCTGAAAACTGGCGACGTCTTTTAGAGAAGCGCTGAGGAAGCCTGAACTGACTTGGAAACACAGTAATTCAAAAATGGCAAAAATTCTGATTGTCGGTGCGGGAGATATTGGCAGTCGTCTGGCGAAAAACTTAATACAGCAGGGACATCAGCTTGTCGGTTTGCGGCGGACACGCCCGGCCAATCAAAATCCAAAAATCTTGAGTTTTCTCGCGGACATCAGCCAGCCTCAGGATCTTTCTACTTTGCCTACGGATTTTGATCAAATCTTTTTCGCCATCGCCCCCGATAAACGAGACGAAACCCATTATCGCGCCATCTATGAAACAGGACTTCAGAATCTATTGAAGCATTTTTCTAAACATTCCACACAGCCTCATTGGATTTTTATTTCGTCCACCAGTGTCTATGGACAAAATCAGGGCGAATGGGTGGATGAGTCCTCGGCAACAACACCGGACTCAAAGACAGGCCAATTGCTGTGTCGCGCCGAGAGACAAATTTTGGCCGAAAACAAACACAATATCATTGTGCGTTTTTCCGGTATTTACGGGCCGGGTCGTGAGAGGCTGCTCCGTATCGCACACAATAGAGAAGCCGTGCAATTTGATCCGCCGTATTTCACCAACCGGATTCACCAGGAAGATTGCGCGGACATCCTGGCTTTTTTATTCGAGCGGCGCATGGCCGGAGCAATGCTCGCCCAATCTTATCTCGCAAGTGACGACGAACCGACCCCCCTGTATGAAGTGATTGATTATTTGTCGAAGCAGATGGGACTTGAGGGTGCTGCACTCAAAAAAGGTGGTAGTAAACAATCACAAAACAAAAGATGCCGGAATCATCGCATCAAAGCCCTCGGTTATGCCTTTAAATTCCCGAACTATCGCTTGGGTTATCAGCC
>CAZRYI010000037.1:0-4469 GCA_964604255.1 uncultured Nitrospirota bacterium | reverse complement strand
GAATTTTTTCTTCGGCATTAAAACATGACTGACAAAATCATCGCAGGTAAATACAAGGTCGTACGTGAACTGGGCCGAGGCGGAATGGGTGTTATTTACGAAGCGCTCCATATTCGTCTCAATCGGATCGTCGCCATCAAAGTACTTCATCCTCATTTGACAGATGACCCCGCCTTTTTAAAACGCTTCCAACGCGAAGCAAGAGCCATGGCGAGATTAGACCATGAGAACATTATCCGGGTCTTTGACGTCTCAGAAGATCAAGGTAGCCACTATATTGAGATGGAGTTTTTCCCAGGGAAAGATTTAAAGCAGGTCATGATTGAAGAAAGTCCTTTTTCCCAGAAAAGGGCCTTAGTCATTGCTCGTAGTGTCGCAAGTGCACTTTCCTACGCCCATTCTCAGGGAATCATTCATCGGGATATTAAACCGGCAAATGTCATGGTGAACAATACCGGCCTTGTCAAAATCGCCGATTTTGGTATTGCTGCCGCGACGGATGAAGTCTCAGTCACGGCAACGGGAAATATCATTGGCACACCCGAATATATGTCCCCTGAACAAGCCCGTGGGGGAGAAGAACTCGACGGCAGAAGCGACCTTTACGCGCTTGGCATGGTACTGCATGAAATGCTCACCGGGCGAACCACATTCGGGGGTGTTTCAGGCATGGCCATTCTTGGAAAGCTGGTCTACGAACCTCAGGAATTCGACCTCTTCTTTCCTGATGACATCCTGCCTTCTGCAAAAGAATTGACTGCGGCCTTGCTGAAGAAAAACAGGAATGAACGAAGCCCTGATGCAGCAACAGTCACTGCTCACATCACAAAAATTCTGAGTGGACTGAAAGAGCAGCCTGACCCAGACGAAACAAGCTTGCAGATGACGTTATTGGAAAAATCAGGCTTGGAAGATCAAAGCCCTGAAACGGTCATACTGGGTCGTTCTCCGGCTGTAGAACAAAAAAATGAAGTTCTCTCCCCTACTCCAACGGTCGTGGTTGAAAAAGGGAAAAAAACCAGTCCTGCGCCACATTCAAAAAAAAGTACCCCTAGGAAAAAAACTTCTTTAGCGAAAAAGAAAATAAAGCCGACTGCTCCATCCATTTTTTCCGAAAAAAAATCGGTGCTGCTTATTTCTGCAGCCTCTATTCTCTCAATATTTTTTGCAGGAATGCTCTACTATTTTTCTTCGCTTGACGATGGAAAAACACCAACTCAACAAACAGCCCCCCCCGTACTGAGCCCTTCCCTGAGTGACGAGATTAAAGGTCTTCAGCGATCTCTGACTCAAATCGAGCAAAAACTTGTCGTTTCACGGAAAGCGGCGGACAGCCCAGAGGTGCGTCGTCTGGCAAAAGAACTTATCGGCCTGGGTATTGACATGGAAGGGCGAGGAGAAAAACAAAAGGACGATGCCCACATTCTCTTAGAGGAAGACAATAAAAAAGAGGCAAAAGAGGCCTTTCAAACTGCGCTCTCCCTTTTGAGCAAGGCAGATGAGCACTTTAAAAAAGCGAAACAGACTGCCGAGGTGAAAGTTACTCAAGAAGCAAGATCTCAAACTGAAAAAGAAAAAAAGAAACAAAAAACAGCCGAAGAGAAGTTGGCACAATTGAAAAATGAGCGGGCCAAGACAAAAAAAGAACGTCTGAAACAAGAAAAGCTGACCCGGCTTGAACAGAAAAAACTGAAAGAGGAACAGTCAAGAACAGAAAAGGAACGACTGAATCGAAAGAAGGCGGTTGCAGAAAGAGAGCGACTCGAACAGGAAAGAACAAAAGCCAAGCAGGAAAGATTAAAACAGGAAGCAATTGTCCGAACCGAAAAGAAAAAACTGGAAGACGAAAAAAACAAGGTCGAACAAAAAAAACGTGCCAAAGCTGAACAAAATAGGATTGCTCAAGAAAGGGCAGCGGCTGAAAGAAAAAAACGAGAACAAGAGCGAATCAGAGCTGAAGAAAAACAGAAAGCACAGGAAAAAATAGCGGCAGAAAAAAAGCCTTCACCCATCACTCCGGCCCAAATGAACGTCCTTGGCGGGATGCTTAACAAACTAAAAACCGCCTACGATAAAAAAGACCTGAAGGCACTTCAGCGGATGAGCCAAATGTCGAAAAATAGAGCCCGATTTCTGGAACAGATTTTTGGTAACTATCAGACAATCACTGTTTCGATTGCCGATCTCTCGATTATCGGCAACGAAGCCCATGTGGTCATTTCGATTACAAAACTCACCTCACAGGATGGCAATCTAGTCGTCCCTTCAAAGCGATGGAAAGATGCGGCATTGCTGGTACATCGAAAAGGCGGAAAATGGGGAAAAATCGTCTGGTAAGAAACGGAAGCTATGATTGAGCTAAGTGTGTTTTTTAATGATGAACTAATCAAAAAAGTGGTCTTTACACATACGCCCTTTACGATTGGACGGTCGCCTGAAAATGATCTTGTTCTGAATGACAAACATGTTTCCCGTCGTCATCTCATCATCCAGAGAAAAGGGGAGCAATTCATTCTTGAAGATACGAGCGCCAACGGCGTCGAACTCGACGGAAACAAAGTGGCACAATCGCTTCCCCTCCCCACAAAAGGCCGAATTCGTCTCTTCCCATTTGAAATCAATTACATCTGCCATGAAGACGACAAAACGGTTCCGGTCTCAATAAAAGATATTCTTCCCCCTGTGACACCGGAGACGACGATTAGGAAACCTACAAACCCCTCTACGGCAATCACCTACCACTACGGCTGCCTGGTCGGAGAGGGCGAAAAAATGACGCAGCTCTATCGCCTGATTGAAGATGTCGCACCGAGCAAGGCAACGGTATTGATTCGCGGAGAACACGGCACAGGAAAGGAACTTGTCGCAAGGTCAATCCATGTCGCAAGCCCCAGAAAAACGAAACCGATGATTACCGTCAACTGCGCCGCGATTCCTGTGGATCTGATTGAAAGTGAACTCTTCGGACACGAAAAGGGCGCATTTACAGGAGCGCACACTTCACAAAAGGGAAAGGTTGCGGAAGCTGAAGGTGGCACGCTTTTTCTCGACGAAATTGGTGAACTCACCCAGGCCGCTCAAGCAAAACTACTCCGTTTTCTCCAGGATCATTCATTCATGCGGCTTGGCAGTGGCAAAGAAGTTCGGGCCGATGTACGAATCATTGCCGCGACCAATAAAAACCTGGAGGCGGCGATCAATGACGGTACATTTCGCGCCGATCTTTATTATCGTCTCCAGGTACTTAAAATTCTTGTGCCCCCACTAAAAGAACACTCGGAAGACATTCCGCTTTTAGTGGCTCATTTCCTTCAAAAATTCATGAATGAGCTGAGTTTGATGACAGAACCCTCATTAACACCGGAAGCAATGCAGGGTCTGCAAAGCGAAAAATGGCCGGGCAATATTCGCCAGTTGGAGAACAAGCTCTTGAGTGCACTTATCCATTCTCGGCCCCCTCACCAACTGACAAACAATCACTTTGATGTGGAAATGCCGACACGCCTGGCACCGGATGAAGTAACCATATCCCCGCTTGAAACGCTTTCAAAAAAGCTACTGATTCAAACACTGGAAGAAAACCAATGGGATACGACACGAGTGGCTGAAATTCTCCAAGTCAGCCGGGGAACAATTTATTATCGATTAAAAAAATACGGCATCAATCTGCAAAGCGGCTCCAGACTTGAGACAAAGGAAAATTGAGCGCTCAGACATTGGGCCTCTGCATTTCAAAGATTTGAAAACGATTTTAAACTTTTGAAATAGAACACCTCATAGATCCTCAGCAGAATTCTCCCCCCTTTCTCATATAAGTCATTTTTCACCCTAACTTACAACAACTTAGATGTGGTTTCTCTGGCCCTTCCTTTTTTTAATCATTATGGCACGGTGATTGCTTATAACAAGGTTAAGAGAGCGGACACTGACATCTGGCAGAAGGGAGCGACATCATGAACATCAAGAGGAAATTTCATTCGATCATTCAAACCGTGTTTATTCTGGGACTAATATTGGTAATGCCCCTCACATCCCTGGCAGCCATCTCCTCCCTCGATTTTGGATGGGGATCACCGATTCTGATTAAACAGTCCGGCCAAAAACAAATGCTCGCCTGGCCGATCCAGATCAGCAATCCGACAAAAAAACCGTGGTTTGCCAAGCTTGACGTTGTGGCGGTCACAGATACCGGAAAGCAGTACAGCACCATCTCTAATCCAGACATAGAAGATATCGACGGCATCAGCCCGCTCTCCGTCCTTAAAAGTCACATCTTTCCTTCAGTCACACGGCGAACCATTGCCTTGTTTGAGGAAGTTGACCCTAAGGCGACATTGATCCATTTCTATGTCGGCGGCATCGTAGACCCATCTCAAAAAGAACAGGGCGAAACCCGATATTTTCGTATCACCTATCAGCGTACAGTGGAAGGTTGGAAGTGGAATGGTTCAAACATTTTGGAATAAAAT
>CAZRYI010000036.1:7514-12277 GCA_964604255.1 uncultured Nitrospirota bacterium | reverse complement strand
AATCCCCCCTTTGCGGGAACGAGGGGAGGACATCATGTTGTTAGCCCTACACTTTCTTGCGCAATTTAATGATCGCTTTGGAAAAAAAGTCGGGCCTTTTTCACCTGATGCCATCGAAGCTCTACAAGGTTTTTCATGGCCGGGCAACGTGCGTCAGCTTCAACATGTCATTGAACGCATGGTTGCGCTCCACCCCGGTGGCCCAATCAGTGCCATCCATATCGAGCAAATTGGACAAGTCATCAAAAAACACAAAAAGGAAGACAAAGAGGTTTCCCCTTATCAGGAGGAGCGGGAGGCCTTTGAATCAGATTACCTTAGACGCCTGCTCATCCGTGCGGGAGGCAATGTTTCCGAAGCGGCGCGAATCAGTGGTATTCCACGCCAGAATCTCTATGTTCGCATGAAACGCTGGAGGATTGAGAGTCCTCCGTGACAACTGTCATTCAGTCGTGACAACTGTCATAAAACAAAAAATCGACTTAGATAGATTGAACCGGAACACTCTGGCGGCCAAAGTATTGCCCTACACCATCTACCCCACTGTATTTTAGTTCTTTTTAGGGTGTAAATAAAAAAAACTGCCTTGAGTCTCCAAGGTTTTTCTCTGGCATTTACCTTGCTTTACCAGAAGATAGCGTCATATAGACTGATCGCTTGCATGTCTCTCTTCTTATAAATAAAAGAGCTGCACGATGGAAAACGTCCTGGTTGTTGATGGTGACCCTTATACCTTGAAGCTCTTTGAGAGGCTTTTTCGTGAACGAACCCGCAAACAGCTCATTGACATTACCCTGATTTCAAGCGGCAGCGAGGCAAAACGTCTCTTTTTGGGGCAGACTTATGATCTTATTTTAATGGATCGGAACTTGTCTGATGGCAATGGTCTGGATCTCTTACTGTGGATGACCTTGGAACGTCCCCGCCAGCTTGCCGTGCTCATGTCGGATTTTGCCGATGACAAAGCGGCTGTTGAAGCTGTTTCTAAGGGACTTTTTGCCGTACTCTCAAAACCCTTTAGCAGCCTGGAAAAATTGGAAGCTGTGATTGAAAAAGGCCTGGAACTGAACCGGGCCTACCGGGAAATTGATCGCCTACGTGATACCCTGGAGACAAGAAATACCAGGCCGCAGGAGGAAGGAAAAATCTCTTCTTATCGGCAAGAGATGGCACTTTTTGAATCCTCTTACCTCAAGCGCCTTCTCAAAGCGACAAATGGCGATATTGTGGAGGCGGCGCGTTTCAGCGGTATTTCTCCTGAAGATCTCTCCCTGTTACTGAAACGCCGAGGTTTGTCATAAAATCAGGGTGGTCGTCAAATCATCATAAAAACGACATTTCAAGACATTGACAGCCACTATTGAACATGGTAATTTTCGGCCACCTTTTACCAGTGGCGGGAGTGGCGCAGTGGTAGCGTAGGAGCTTCCCAAGCTCTTGGTCGCGGGTTCAAATCCCGTCTCCCGCTCCGTATTTTCCATCTGCCAAGGGTAAAAACAAAGCACCTCTCATTGTACGTCTTCCCCTGATAAAACACTCAGTGGCTAAAATGTCTTCTTCGCCATCACATAAATAAAATTGGCATCTTTTGGGTTCACGCTTGGTGTTCTGGTGTCGGTAATATAGGCACCATAGAAAAAACGACTGAGACCAATCTCCAAGGAGGCGAACTTGTTCGGTACTTTGAGGGTGATGTCGATTTCACTACCGACATAGGGATTCACATCCGCGCCATCAGCAGAGCGTACTTTTCCTGCACCCGCGTTGTACCAGGCATCCGTGTCTTCCTCCATCAACCAGAAACCCTGATAAGCAATACGGAGTGGTAACTTTTTGAAGAGTTTTGTTTGAAAGGTCGCTTCAAAATTATGGACATTCTGGAGCGAGAAAAAGTCCATATATCCGTAGTAGGCATGGTTGAGCGGATATTGATTGTCGAAGGTTTCATTTTTGCCATCGTTCGGATCACTGTCACCACTGCCGACATTGTAAGCAATGCCGATTTTCGTTTGGTCTTTAGGATCAAGCAGGTAAAAACCACCAACGTGAGCCATGTAAGCCCGATGATCCAGGCCGCCGAACTTTCCAAACTGATAGGCGACTTCTCCGTCAAGCGTCAACGCGCCGCTCTTCTTTGTAAAGCGGGAACCGACGGTCTGCACGGCATCATTCAGAATTGATTCATGACGGAGCAGCCAGTAAAACTCGACTTGTTTGCCAGTGTAATAAACACCATTAAAGTCACTATTAAAGAGCCTGCTGCCTGTTTTTGCCCAGTCATTCGGAGCCGTCGGATCAACGGAGACCAAGCGAGAGGCAAAAAAATCTATGCGGCGACCATTCAACTTACCCACTGTAATTCGGATGCCGTCCCAGACTCGTGCTGTATTCACCCACTCCAGTGACGCGATGACTCGCAGTGCTCCCATGTTGAATTTCTGCCGACCAATTCGGATTCTGTGAGGATATTTCCCGCCCTTAAATGTGAGATCAAAGTAGCCCTGATGGAGGTCAAAAGCATCGGCGAAAATATTGGGTGTTTTTCTATCGTCAAAACCTTTCTCAAAAGTCGCTCTTGCATCCTGACCTTCCAGAAAAATACTGAGCCATTTTGAAGCCTGCCATTTGACATTGAGCCGGAGCTGCGTCAACAAATAGTCGTCGTCGTTGATTTTTCCTGCCGTATCCGTTTCATTAAACTGAAAATCCCTCTTACTCTCAAAACGGACTCTGAGTGATCCACCGAATTCCGGTTGAGCCGACCATGTCTCAGTTACAGGGCTAAAAATGAAAAAAAAGAATAACAATGAAATGATAGCTTGCATAAAAAATAGTTTGTTTTTCATGAAATCCCTCTATCTGTGTCGAAGCTTACTTGAGCCAAGCGGACAGAAAATGGACACACAGAACATTCTTTTTTAGTATAGCACTGGCTTTTAAATCGGCAAGGTAAAGGGAAAAAATCGAAACTTAAGGGAATTAGTGCTTTTCTGGAATGACGCCGACCTGGGGAAGATCGGCTAATCCGCTCTTTTGCGCATGGGTTTCAAAGGAGCGATTGCCCACAAAATAGCCGCCCGGCATCGTTGTCGGCACAACCAAAACATAGAAAAGTGCGCGTGAAATCACTTCTCGAAGCAGGACGATCAGGAAAGTGAGTGCCCAGATAAAAAGCCCCCATGTCCCATCAACAGGTGTGACGGTAAAGAAAAAGGCGACGAAAAAAACAGGCCCTAAACTTGCGATCAATAAACGATCACAGAGTCCAAAGCCTTCCAGCAATAGCCTCAGGGAAACCGCCGCTTCTTCTGAACGGCTTTCAAGATAGTGGCGATGGGCATAACTTGAGACCGCCTCAATGAGAATGCCCACGACCAAAGGCCAGGCGAGCACTGAAAGTAGTCCGATGAGGGAACTCCCTTCAATCAAGGCTGAGAGGCCGAAAACAAGGCCGATGGCGGTACTCGCCAGGACGAGGCCGCTGCCAAAAAACCGACCCCCGGTATGCCAATGATCCCAGAAAGGACGGGCTTTGATTCGGTAGCAGCGGTACATACAGTAAATCCCGAGCAAACCCAAAAGTGATGCGGCATAACCCAGGAGTGATGGTAGGGCCGCCCTCATAGTATCCGGCAGCCATGAACTTAATATTGGAAAGGTGTGAAGCAGGATGTAGGCAGCAAACAGATTGAAAAAAGCACCCATCGCGGCGATTTCCCGGCTGACCCAGGAATGGCGAAGGTTATTAAAAGCCCGATAAAAATACCGTGGTTTTCCAAGGTGGAGCGTCGATAAAAGCAGACCGCCGCTTTGCAGCGCAAAGACAGCAAAGAGGAAGCCTGTATGGGTGAGCGGATAGGCTTCCGGTGATAAAAATGCGGCCGCATTGTCACTCAAACGCGGCAGGAAAAAGAGCATCAAAAAAGCACCGATGGCAAACTGGGAAACGAGGGTGAAAAAAACGAGCGGATCTTCACGGGAACGCAGCTTGTCCCATCCCCAGGAGCTTTCGCCTTTCCTGCCCTTGGTACTGACCTTGAAATCGCCGTTGTTATTGTTCTTTTGATACTGAATCGCTTCGGCATCAATGCGATTCAGTGATTCTGGGAGAAAGCGGGTTTGCTGAAAACGGATATTCGGTCGGGAAATGCTCGGATCAGGGAAACCGGGTATTGTCGGTTTGGCTTCTTCCTGACCTTCTGGAAGCTGCTCGACCACGCCGAAGTCGAGCGCATTTCCGAGACAGGCATCCACACAAGCGGGTTTCAGGTCGATCTCCAAACGATCAACACACATATTGCATTTTGAAACCTGGCCTTTTACAGGATCAAGCTGTGGCGCGTTGTAGGGGCAAACCCAAGTGCAATAACCGCAGCCAAAACAGATTTCGGGATCTTGAAGCACAGCACCGTATTCGAGGTATTTTGTGTAGGCACGCGTCGGACAGCCTTTTAAACAAACCGGATCTTCACAATGGTTGCAGGCCATTGAAATATTCACCCGGGTAACAGCCGGGTAAGTGCCCCCTTCAATTGTCCCCACTTTGCGAAAAGCCAAATGTGCTGGCAGGTCATTCTTTTCTGAACAGGCTGATTCACAGGCATGACAGGCAATACAATTGTCCGCATTAAAATGAAAACCATGCTGCTTAAATCGGTCGGCCTTGTCCTCTTTGCGTGTCTGACCGTTGATTGTCAGGGATTGCAGCCTTAAATCCGGGCGGCTTGTATCAAGATCGATAGGACTGCCGTAGATACTTTTCA
>CAZRYI010000036.1:0-7414 GCA_964604255.1 uncultured Nitrospirota bacterium | reverse complement strand
CCTTTGCGGCTTTTTCCTGGTCGGCGATTAACTCGATGCGGACGGCGGATTGTTTGAAAGCCGGTTGGCGTGAGTAGGGGTCTAATAATCCGAGCACGAGCTGGTTGACACAATTGTAAAAGTGCATCGGGATGAAAACGGCATCTAAGGCCACACGTTCCGTCAGTTGCACCAACACAAGGGAGTCGCCCCGACGAGAAATAACGTGCACATAGTCGAGCGCCTTAATGCCAAGTCGCGCTGCTGTTCTGGGGTTCATTTCCATAAAAGGAGTGGGGCTGAATTTATTCAGGTTGCCGATTTTTCCCGTTTTTGTACGTGTATGAAAGTGTTCCACAACACGACCGGTATTCAACCAGAAGGGATAAGATGCGTCGGGCCGCTCATTGTTATCTACAAAAGGCAGCGCTATCAGCTTTGCTTTGCCATCGGGATATTGAAATTGCCCCTCCACATAAAGTCGTTGACTGCCTTCCGGGTACGCGTCATTGCAGGGCCACTGTATGCCACGCTGTGTTTCAAGACTGTCATGTGTCATGCCCGAATAGTCACAAAGGCGGCCTTTAGAGAGGATTCGCAGTTCTTCAAAAACTTCTGCCGTTGTTTTTGCAAATGTGAGCGCTTCCGGTCGTTTGAAGCGTTTGGCCAATGCAGTAAAAATCTCAAAGTCGGAACGGGCTTCACCGGGCGGATTCATGACTTTTCTCACCAGATTCACGCGTCGTTCCGTATTGGTGAAAACACCCTCTTTTTCACCCCAGAGCGCAGCGGGCAGGTAGAGATGCGCATATTCAGTGGTTTCAACATCGGCATAGGCATCCTGTACTACCAGGAATTCGAGCTGTTTGAAGGTTTTGCGCATCCGTTCTGTATCGGGCATGGAAGTCATGGGATTGGTCGCAACCAGCCAGAGCCCTTTGATTTCCCCGCGTTCAATCGCTGGGAAAATGTCGGTCTGTGCCATGCCCCGTTTTTCGGGGAAACGGTCTTCCGGCACCGACCAATAGTCCGACATAAACTTTCGGTCGTCCTGATTTTCCAAGGCGCGATAGCCGGGTAAACCGGAACAGGAGGAAAACTCCCGCGTCCCCATGGCATTACATTGCCCGGTAATCGAGAGAGAAGTGCCGCCTTTTTTGCCGATATTACCGGTGATGAGATTCAAGTTGTTGATGGCGACCACCCCGTCGGAACCGTGAGTGGATTGATTGATACCCATCGTCCAGATCGTCATTGCCGCCCCGGCTTCTGCATAAAGATGGGCCACCTTGCGAATCATCGACGCATCAATGCCGCAGATCTTTTCAGCTATTTCAGGGCTGTATTGATCAACCAGTTGTTCAAAGTCTTCAAAACCATTGGTATGGTTTTTTATGTAGCTGCTGTCCTGCAAACCTTCTTTGAGAATGACATGGGCAAGGGCATTTAAAAACACGAGGTCGGTGCCGGGGGTAATGGGCACATGAATATCAGCCATTTGTGCAAACATGGTCACACGCGGATCAACGACGATGATTGGGAAAGGACGGCGATCATAAGCTTCTTTCAGACGCCAATAAATTACAGGATGCTGCTCCGGCAGGTTTGAGCCGATGGCCAGGAGACAGCCGGTATGCTCGAAATCCTCGTAACAGCCGGGAGGGCCGTCGCTGCCAAAGGAGCGTTTGTAACCCGAAACGGCTGAGGCCATGCAAAGCGTGGTATTGCCGTCGTAATTATTTGTACCGATAACAGCTCGCGCCAGTTTGCCAAGGGTATAAAACTCTTCGGTATAGATTTGGCCGGTTGAGACAATGGCAAAGGCATCTTGACCATACTTCGTCTGAATGCGGTCAATCTCACGCGCCATGTGATCCAGTGATTCATCCCAGCTTGTTTTTTGGAAGTTTTCTGAGAGATGTTGACGGCTCAAAGGCGCTATCCCGCGATTTTCCGAGTCAAAGAGTTCAAACTCAAAAATCCCCTTCAAGCAGAGCTTGCCTCGGTTCACATCGGCATCCGCTGTACCGCGGGCTGTAATGGCTTTACCGCTTGCATCCACACCCACTTCAATGCCGCAGCCGGTTGAGCAATAACCGCAGGTCGTGTAGACCCAGTCTGCTACTTTTTTTTCAGGGAGTAGGACTTCTTTTTTCTGTCGTCGTCCGAATAACATCTTATTCCTTAAGCAAAAAAATCCACGCTCATCTTACAGAGTAGCACCTGGCCTCCTCAATGGGGTATCCTGACAAAGCAATAAGTGTACCATAAAAAAATAAAGGCACTATATTCTAAACATATGATTTTATTTGTATTTTAGGCCTTATCTTTTATCAGGAGGCACGACAATTTTGTCGGCTTTCTAACTGGAAAGGGAAAAATGGCACAAGAGACCCAGGAAAAAATCATTCAAAAAATGAAAACCGTCCTTTCTGCAAGTTCGGTAGAAGTCATTGACGATAGCTGGAAACATGCGGGACATGCCGCAGCAGGCGGGGGAGGGCATTATACCCTGCATGTGGTCTCCGAGCAGTTTGAAGGGGTTTCCCTGCTCAATCGCAATCGCATGGTTTTTGATGTGCTGAAAGAGGAAATGCAGGCCGAGATCCACGCCCTGGTGGTTAAAACAAAGACCGTGCAGGAAGCAGAAGAAGGCTGAGGCCTGTGTTTATCCTACCGCCAGCTTCCTGAGTACGCCTGAAACAAACTGATTAAAACCCGGCTCAATATTCAGGTTGACAGTTTGTTCGGTAACACTATAGACTCAGCGCCGTTTTTAGAGCCGCTAGCTCAGTTGGTAGAGCATCGCCCTTTTAAGGCGGTTGTCCTCGGTTCGATCCCGAGGCGGCTCACTTAATTTCGGGGTACGGTTCATCTCATCTTCAAAGCCATTTCCGGCTAACCATTCAATACAAGCCCGACGATTTAGGAAAATAGGATGCCAGATCAGCCTTTAGACAAGGTTTACTCGCCCGAGACGGTTGAGGAAAAATGGATGGCGCGTTGGCAAAAAGAAGCCATTTCTCATGCCTCCGCTGAGTCGGATCGTCCCTCATTTTCAATGGTGATTCCACCGCCCAACGTCACCGGCTCACTTCACCTAGGCCATGCCCTCAACAATACACTTCAAGATATTTTAGCCCGCTGGAAACGCATGTCTGGTTTTAACGTGCTTTGGCTACCGGGCATGGATCACGCAGGCATTGCGACTCAGAATGTCGTCGAACGACAACTGGCTGCTGAGGGTAGCGACCGTCATCAACTGGGGCGCGAAGCCTTTATTGAACGGGTCTGGGACTGGAAAAAGACTTCGGGCGGCACCATCATGAAACAACTGAAACGCCTGGGAGCCTCCTGCGATTGGGAACGGGAACGTTTTACCCTGGATGAAGGGCTTTCCCGCGCAGTCACCGAAGTTTTCACACAGCTTTTTGAAAAAGGTCTGATCTATCGTGCAGAGCGCCTGATCAATTGGTGTCCGCGATGCCGAACGGCGCTTTCTGACATTGAAGTGGAACATGAAGAGCTGCCGGGTAAGATGTATCACATCCGCTATCCCATCGCTGGTCAGACCGATACATTTTTAACGGTTGCGACAACCCGTCCTGAAACCCTGCTGGGCGATACCGCCGTTGCGATACACCCAGAAGATACACGTTACAATCATCTGCTTACAGCACAAGTCGCCCTGCCTTTAACGAATCGCTCTATTCCCATCGTCGCGGATGGCATCCTGGTTGACCGGGAACTTGGCACCGGTGCGGTCAAAGTCACGCCGGGTCACGATTTTAATGATGAGAAGGTCGGAAAACGCCACAAACTGCCCAAAATTTCTCTGATTGATCGACGCGCACTGATGAAGGCTTCCGCGCTAAAAGAAGCCGAAGTGCATCCTGGCCTGATTGATCAGCTTGCGGGACAAACGGTTTCGGAAGCACGAAAAATCGTCGTGGCTTTGCTGGAAGATGCGGGACTTTTACTGAAAACCGAAGACCATCAACATGCCGTCGGCAAGTGTTATCGCTGTCAAACAGTGGTAGAACCTTTTGATTCCCCGCAATGGTTTGTTCGTGTGGACGACCCGGAAAACTCCCTGGTTCAGCCTGCAATTGAAGCCGTCCGCACAAAAAAAATACAGCTCATTCCAGAAAGCTGGGAACCGAACTATTTCGGTTGGATGGAAAATATCGAAGACTGGTGCATCTCCCGTCAGATCTGGTGGGGGCATCAAATTCCCATTTGGTATTGCACCGAATGTGATAAAAACCACATCCATCAAAGTCCTGATACCAAAGAGTGGACGATTGCGACCGGGGCGACGCCGATTGTTGGTGCGGCTCTGGGCGAAGGGGCCTGTCCCCGCTGCGGATCAAAAGAACTTTTGCAAGATCCAGATGTGCTTGATACCTGGTTTTCTTCAGCCCTTTGGCCTTTTTCGACCTCGGGCTGGCCAGCGAACCTGCAAACAGACGAAGCAGGGCGATTAGAAGCAGAAGCGATGCTTGCGCGATTCTACCCCACTTCCACCCTGGTCAGCGCTTTTGACATTCTTTTTTTCTGGATCGCCCGAATGATTATGATGGGCCTGCATTTTATGAAGGACGTTCCCTTCAAGGCGGTCTACATCCACGCCCTCGTGCGCGATGCCGACGGACACAAAATGAGCAAGTCGAAAGGCAATGTCATTGATCCGCTTGAGATTATTGCGCAATATGGCACCGACGCCCTCCGCTTTACGCTGACGGCAATGGCCTCTCCGGGGCGTGATATCAAACTCTCGGAAGATCGCATTGCAGGCAATCGCAATTTTTGCAACAAAATCTGGAACGCCGCCCGTTTTATTAAAATGAACTGCCCGGAAGCCGATGTCACACCGCCGGTATCCAGCACTGCCTCGATGAGCATCATCCACTGCTGGATTCAGAGCCGATTGAATCAAACGGTTGAGACCGTCATCACCGCCCTTGAAAATTATCGCTATGATGAAGCCGCCCGTGCCGTCTATCAATTTACCTGGCATACCTTCTGCGACTGGTACTTAGAATTGCTCAAGGTCGATTTTCAGCAGGAAGACCGGGCCGATGCAACCTATGCAATGCTGGTTGAAACTTTTGAAGAGACTTTGCGTTTATTGCATCCCTTTATGCCTTTTTTAACGGAAGAACTGTGGGCGCATTTTGTCAAAAGCGAACATTGCCTTGCCTTGGCCGACTATCCGAAAGTAGATAAGAAACGGCATGATCCAGAAGCTGAAGAAATTGTTGGAGAGCTGATCAATGGTAATGTCGCAGCCATTCGGAATTTGCGGGGTGAAATGAATATCCCCCCTTCTGAAGTGCTGCCGCTCATGATCAAGCCTGCGGATGAAATGCGGCGTGAACAGTTTACAACCCACCTGGCTTACATTAAACGTCTGGCCCGCCTGGGTGAAGTGGACATTGATTGTGAGCTAAAACGCCCTAAGATGGCCGCTTCGGCCAGCAATGCTCATTGCGAAATTTATCTGCCCTTGGATGAAGCCCGTGTTCGGGATGAAATCGGACGCATTGAAAAGCGCCACGGCAAGCTGGAAAAGACCCTAAAAGGCATTCAGGGCAAACTCAAGAATGCCAAGTTTGTCGCAAATGCGCCGGCTGCCATCGTAGAAAAAAACAAACAGGAAGCCGCACAACTTGTTGAAAAACAAATGAAGTTTGAGGCCGACCTGAAGATCCTTCAGGGCCTACTTTCAGACTGACCGACCGCCTGATGATCAAAACCTGAGCCATGATCGAATCCTTTTTTATCAGAAATCTAGTCGAAGCGGCCTTGGCTGAAGACCTGCTGGCCGGTGATCAAACGACCGAAGCGCTTTTTCCCACGTTTTTGCCCACCCTTGCAGAGCTGAGTGCAAAAGAAGAACTGGTTGTCGCTGGGACGGAGCTTTTTCAGGCCGCCTTCCACATACTCGACCCGGAGCTTGAGATCAGTTTTAACCGTCTTCCCGGAGAAATTGCGGCAGCCGGAGACATCATTGCAAGGGTTTCAGGCGATGGCAGAAGCATTCTCAAGGCAGAACGTGTTGCCCTTAATTTTATGCAGCGTCTTTCAGGCATTGCCACACTCACACGCCGTTTTGTTCAAGCCATTTCCGATAGTTCGGCAAAAATTGTGGATACCCGAAAAACGACACCGGGTTTTCGGCAATTGGAGCGGGAAGCGGTTCGCCTGGGTGGTGGACAGAATCATCGCTTCAATTTGGGAGACCTCATTTTAATCAAAGACAACCATATTCAACTGGCGGGCGGCATTCAAAATGCCATTACACGGGCACGGAAAGGCTGCGCTCACCCGATAAAAATAGAGGTCGAAGTTTGCAATGACGCCGAGTTAAAGGTGGCAATTGAATCAGAGGTTGATATTATTATGCTCGATAATTTCTCTATCAAGGAGATCAAGACAGCCGTTGTTTTGATTCGTAGTAAAAAACCTTCAGTCTGCATCGAAGCCTCCGGCGGCGTGACATTGGAGCGGGTCAGTGCGATTGCAGACTGTGGGGTTGATTTGATTTCAGTCGGTGCTTTGACCCATTCCGCTCCGGCAGTAGACCTTTCTTTGAATTTCAGAAGAGAAGCAGATTGGAACCGCGTGGCATGACAACAAGCATTGATACCCATAAAATCGCTGCTTTTTGTCGTGCACACAGTCGTCTGAGAGAAGTGGTTCAGGAAGTATTGCTTTTTGATCAAGTGAACTCCACAAACCGCCTGGCTTTGAAAATGGGCGCGGACGGTCATCCCGGTGGCTTAGTGCTGTTGGCTGAAGAACAAACAGCTGGGAAAGGACGTTTAAATCGCACATGGTTTTCTCCCTCCGGCCAAAACATCCACCTTTCTCTCCTGCTTCGTCCCTGTTTACCCATGCGTGACTATCCGATTTTTTCCCCTGCTGCGGCAGTGGGTGTGGTCAAGGGTTTACAAAAAATGACGGGCCTGGATGTCGGCATCAAGTGGCCGAATGATGTGATGATGGCGAATGGGAAATCGGATGCCCAAAAACTTGGCGGCATCCTACTGGAATCAAAAACAACCGGCGATCAAACCGTGCCCTTGGTAATCGGCGTGGGTCTAAACGTGAATCTCGATAAAACAGATTTCCCTTCTGAACTTCAGGAAAAAGCGACTTCCCTTAAAATCGAAACCGGCAAGGCCATCGACCGCACCGCGCTCATCTGCATCATGCTCGAAGAAATTGCGGAACAGGTGCTGGCATTGCAGGAAGGACAGAGCGAAGCGGTGATGGAAGCCGTGCGAGCCAACTGTTGCACCCTTGGCAAGGCGGTGCGGGTTTCAACGGCCACACAAGTATTTGAAGGACGCGCCGAAACCATTGATGAAGACGGCGCACTCATGATCCGAATGGGGGATCAACTCTTAAGAAGAGTCTTCCTCGGAGA